>JAIRTY010000054.1 GCA_031254715.1 Nocardiopsaceae bacterium
GGCCCGCTGTACGCGGTGCTGCACGAGCAGTGCTTTGCGCAGGGCGCGGCCCCCCGGTGGGCGGCCCAGCGGGTGCGGGCCGAGTTCGCGGGCTTCGACCCGGCAGCCGCCCTCGACGGCGACGCTGACCTGCTGTTCACCGGGGAGATGATCTACCCATGGATGTTCGGTACCGACCCGGTGCTGGCGCCGCTGGCCGAGGCCGCCGAGCTGCTGGCGCAGCGGGAGGACTGGCCGCCGCTGTATGACCCGGCCCGGCTGCGCGGGAACGAGGTACCCGCGGCTGCCGCCGTCTACTTCCATGACATGTACGTGCCGACCGGGATCTCGCTGGCGACCGCCGCCGTGATCCGCGGCCTGAGCACGTGGGTCACCAGCGATTACGAGCACGACGGGCTGCGGGTCAGCAACGGTGCCGTGCTGGGCAAGCTGATCGGCATGGTACGGGACGGCACGTAACGGAGCGTGCCGGGCCGTCCGGTCAGGGTCACCCTTTTCATGGCTTATGCCGCGAATTGAACCACTCCTGCTCCCAGGGCCGTAGATCACATTAAGCCTGCGGCCGGACCCCGTTGCGGGGCCTCCGGCCGCACGCGATCCGCCGCCCCGCCCCCGGAGTGAGGTAGTTATGGCCGTTGCCGCGCTGGCCTGCTGGGCAATCACCGCTACCGGGGGCATTTACATGCTCCTGGTGTGGCTCATCGAGAACGACCCCGGCTCCGAGGCAACGGCTCCCACCCGGCTGCCGGCGGCGCTCGTGGCCGGTCATGGCCTGCTCGCCGTGACCGGTCTTGGCCTGTGGACCGCCTACCTGCTCAGCCATAGCGGCCTGTTCGCCTGGGCCTCGGTCGCGGTGCTGATCGCGGTCGTCTCGCTGGGCGTGACCATGTTCAGCCGCTGGATCAGCGCGTACCGGGCCGCGGACCTGGTCCCCGCCACCACGCACGCGATCCCGGGCGTGGTGGCCACCGCGGCGCCGCCCGCCGAGCAGAACTTCCCGGTGCTGGTCGTGTTCGGGCACGGGATGCTTGCCTTAACCACGTTCACCCTGGTGCTGCTGACCGCCCTGGGCTTCGGCGGCAGCTGACGCGACCCGGCCCCGCAGTCCCGCAGCCGCCAGCCCCGCCGGCCCCGGCGTCGCCGCCAGCCAGCCGCTCGGTTTAACTAGTTGCGATTAAGCAACTGATCCCGACTAGGCTGGGGCAAGTGCACGATCCGGGTAACGAGCGGGACGGCCAGGGCGCCGGCGGCCGGTACAAGTGGGTAGCGCTCTCCAACACCACGCTGACCATGACCATGGCCACGATCGACGCCTCGATCGTGATCATCTCCATGCCGGCCATCTTCCGCGGCATCCACCTGGACCCGCTCGCGCCTGGCAACGTGAGCTACCTGCTCTGGATGATCATCGGCTACCTGCTGGTGACGGCCGTGCTGGTGGTCACGCTCGGCAGGCTCGGCGACATGTTCGGCCGGGTGCGCATCTACAACCTGGGCTTCGTGGTGTTCACGCTGGCCTCGATCGCGCTCTCGCTGGACCCGCTGCGCGGCCCCGGCGGCGCGCTGTGGCTGATCGGCTGGCGGATGGTGCAGGCGCTCGGCGGCTCGATGCTGATGGCCAACTCGGCCGCCATCCTCACCGACGCTTTCCCCCGTAACCAGCGCGGCATGGCGCTGGGCATCAACCAGATCGCCGGCATCTCCGGGCAGTTCGTCGGCCTGCTGCTGGGCGGCGTGCTGGCCGCCTGGGACTGGCGCTCGGTGTTCTGGGTGAACGTGCCGATCGGCGTGTTCGGCACCGTCTGGTCCTACCGGAGCCTGCGCGAGATCGCCACCACCAGGCGGGCGCCGGTGGACTGGCTCGGCAACGTCACGTTCGCGCTCGGCGCCGGGCTGCTGCTGGTCGCGATCACCTACGGGATCCAGCCGCACGGCGGGCATCCGACCGGCTGGACGAACCCCTGGGTGGACGGCGGGCTGGCGGGCGGGGTGATCCTGCTGGCAGCCTTCTGCGTGCTGGAGACGAAGATCGCCGAGCCGATGTTCCTGATGAGCCTGTTCAAGATCCGGGCGTTCGCGGCGGGGAACGCCGCCAGCCTGCTCGGCTCCATCGCCCGCGGCGGGCTGCAGTTCATGCTGGTGATCTGGCTGGCCGGGATCTGGCTGCCGCTGCACGGCTACAACTACGTGGACACCCCGCTGTGGGCGGGCATCTACATGCTGCCGCTGACCGCTGGCTTCCTCATCGCGGGGCCGGTGTCCGGCTGGCTGTCGGACCGGTACGGGCCGCGCCCGTTCGCCACCAGCGGGCTGCTGGTGGCGGCGGCCGCCTTCACCGGCCTGATGCTGCTCCCGGTGAACTTCCCCTACTGGGCCTTCGCGCTGATCATCTTCGGCAACGGGATCGGCTCGGGCCTGTTCGCGTCCCCGAACACCTCCGCCATCATGAGCAGCGTGCCGGCCCGCCACCGCGGCTCTGCCTCGGGGATGCGGTCCACCTTCCAGAACTCCGGCATGTCGCTGTCGATCGGGGTCTTCTTCTCGCTGATGATCGCCGGCCTGGCGGCGACCCTGCCGCGCACCCTGACCAGCGGGCTGCACGCGCAGGGCGTGTCGCTGGCGGTCGCCAGCCGGGTGAGCCACCTGCCCCCGGTGAGCACCGTGTTCTCCGCCCTGCTCGGGTACAACCCGATACAGCACCTGCTGCGGTCATCCGGGGCGCTGGCGTCGCTTCCCCCCCAGCGCGCCGCCGTGCTTACCGGCAAGCAGTTCTTCCCGCACCTGATCGCGGGGCCGTTCCATCACGGCCTGATCATCGTCTTCACCACGGCCGCCATCATGTCGGTGACCGGCGCGCTGGTCTCGCTGCTGCGCGGCAGGCAGTACTTCTACGATGAGCCGTCCGCCGCCGCCCGGGCCGGCGACGGGAAGGCGGGCCTGCCCGGCCGCCCGGCCCCGCTGCCGGCGGCAGCCACGGGGCCCGGCAACGGCGGCGGTAACCGTAACGGTGACGGCCGGAACGCGCGCACCGGGCGCGGGCGGCTGCTTCCCGTCCGGCTCCGGCACTAAGCTGGCGTCGTGCCACGTTATGAGTACCGGTGCCGCGCCTGCGGGGCGACGTTCGAGCGCAACCGCCCCATGGCCGAAGCGTCCGCCCCGGCGGCCTGCCCGCAGGGGCATGACGACACGGTGAAGCTGCTGTCCACGGTCGCGGTAGGCGGCCGGTCCGGGGCCGCCGGTCCCGCACCCGGCGCAGGCGGCGGCTGCTGCGGCGGCGCGTGCGGCTGCCGCTGACACCTGCTGCCGACCGCACCGCGCCAGGCTCAGTCCCGGGCCGGCCTCAGTCCCGGGCCGGCTCGCCGTGCGACGCGTTCGCCCGGCCGCGGCCCCAGTAGGCCTTGGCCGACACCTGATCGCCGGGCATGCCCCGGTCGGCCAGCACCTCCCGCAGCGCCAGCACCGCCTTCGCCTCGCCCGCCAGGTATGCCTGGCCGAGCCCGGGCGGCAGCGGCACCTGGCCGGCCGCCTCGGCCAGCGCGCCGGGCTCGCCCGCCGGCCGGCTGCCGCGGTGCAGCCAGGACACGCTGACGTCGCCGGCCGGCGGCTGCTGCTCGTCCGCCAGGCCCGGGATCTCCAGCAGCACCGTGGCCCGCTGCCCGGCTGGCAGGGCCGCCGCCATCGTGAAGAACGCGGGCAGCGCCGCGTGGTCCCCGATGAACAGGTGCCAGTCAGCACCGGGCGCCAGGAAGATCTTGCCGCGGGGCCCGATCCCCTCGACCGTGTCGCCGGGCCGGGCCCCGGTAACCCAGCGCTCCCCCGGGCCCTCGTTCCCGTGCCGGACGATCTCCAGCGTGACCAGGCGCTGCTCCGGGTCGGTGGCGCGGATCGTGTACCGGCGGCGCACCGGGCGGCCGTCAGCGACCGCGACCATCAGCATGATGTCCTGACCCGGGCGCCAGCGGAACCCGGCGAGCTCCGGCGCGGTCAGCACGACCTGTTGCAGCGCCGGGGTCAGGGGACGGTTCTGCGTGACCGTCAGCCGCATCCGGGTGGTTCCCGCCAGCGGGCCCTCCAGCCGGGCGAAGGGATCGTCGGTCACCGCGCCCGCGGGCGCTGAGTCGGCCATGGTCAGTAAGCCTCCTGCTCGGTAGGCGGCGTCGGCAGCCACCGGCTCAACACCAGCCGCCGTCCGGGCCTTCCCGCAACCCCCGGTGCGGGGGCGCCCCTGCAGCGCCCCTCTCGTCCCTGATTCCGGGCAAATTACCTGGCAGGGGCCGTGGTCACACGATCGGGGTATCACTAAACTTTGCCGCAGGGGACCGGATCAGTCGTCGTTTCATCGTGTCGGCGTCATGCAGTATTCATTGTGGTGGAGTAATGGTGCACGCCTTCTCGCAGGAACTCGTGCTTGACGGCAGCACCCGCCCGGATCCCGGCGACCTGCTCTCCGCCCTGCCGCCGCCGCTCACCTGGGCACCCGCTGCCCGCCCCCGTACCGTGGGCCGGGCCTGGCTGGACACCTTCGACTGGCGGCTGTACCGGGCGGGGCTCACGCTGGAACTGCGCACCGCCGCCGGCCGGGCCGAGCTGATGCTGACGTGCCCGGACGGGGCACGGATCACCGCTCCCGCCGGGCGCGGGCGGTGGCCCCGGCTGGCCGGCTCGCTGCCCCCTGGCGAGCTGCGCGAGCGCCTCGGCCCGGTCGCCGGGCACCGGGCGCTCATCCAGGTCGCCCGCGGCGCCAGCACGGTGCGCGAGGTACGGGTGCTGAACGACGACCACAAGACCGTCGCCTGGCTCGCCATCGATCAGATCTCGGTGAATCAGCCGGAGCAGGCGGACGTGCCCGCCCGGCTGGCCGTCCGGGCGGTCCGGGGGTACCAGACGGAGGCCGAGCAGGCGGTGGCCGCCCTGACCGGGGCGACGACCCGGCGGGCACCGCCGGTGCTGGCCGCGGTGCTGGCCCCCGCCGGGCAGCGGCCCGGCTGCTACTCGAGCAAGGTGGACGTCCGGCTCACCGCGGGCATGCCCGCCACAACGGCGGTTGCGACGGTGCTGCTGCGGCTGCTCGACACCTTCGACGCCAACCTGGACGGGACCATCCGCGCTACCGACACCGAGTTCCTGCATGACCTGCGGGTGTCGGTGCGCCGGACCCGGTCAGCGCTCAAGCTGGCCGGCGACATGCTGCCGCCCGGCCTGGCGGACCGGTTCCAGCCCGAGTTCAAATGGCTGGGCGACCTCACCACGCCCACCCGGGATATGGATGTCTACCTGCTGGGCTTCGACACGATGTCGGCCGGCCTGGTGGCTGCGGCACCGGAAGAGCTGCTCCCGTTCCGCGGCTATCTCACCCGCCGCCGCGCGGCTGCCAGGCGGCGGCTGCTGCGCGGCCTGCGCTCCGAGCGGCTCGCGGCCCTCCGGCAGGAATGGCGGGCCGCCCTCACCGCGCTCACGTCATCCCCCCGGGCAGGCAGGGCGCGGGGCGCCGCCGCGGCCGCGCCCGCCATCGGCGAGTTCGCCGCCGCCCGGATCGCCCGCGCCCACCGGAAGGTGCTCAAGCGGGGCGAGGCGATCACGCCCGAGTCCCCGCCCGAGCGTCTCCACGACCTGCGCAAGCGCTGCAAGGAACTGCGCTACCTGCTGGAGTTCTTCGCGTCGCTGCACGAGCCGGCCCCGCATCAGCGGGTGCTGCGGCAGCTCAAGGGCCTGCAGGACTGCCTGGGCGACCTCCAGGACACCCAGATTCAGCAGCACGAGATCCGGGAGGCGGCCGCGCAGATGATGAAACAGCCGGACACCCCGGCGACCGCGCTGCTCGCCATGGGAGAGGTGGCGGCGGGCGTGGCGGCCAGGGAGCGCGCCGCCCGTGCCGACTTCGCCAGCCGGTTCGCTGACTTCGCCGCCGCCGGGACGCAGCGCCGCGTGCGTGCCCTTACCGGGGCGGCGGCATGAAGGTCCTGGCGTCCTACAACATCAAGGGCGGGGTCGGGAAGACGGCGGCCGCGGTCAACCTGGCTCACCTGGCGGCAGGCGGCGGGCAGCGGGTGCTGCTGTGGGACCTCGACCCGCAGGGGGCGGCCAGCTACCTGCTGCGGATCCGGCCCCGGGTCAAGGGCGGCGGGAAGGCCCTGATCAAGGGCACCCGGCCGGTGGATGACGCAATCAAGGGCACCGACTTCGACCGGCTCGACCTGCTGCCCTCCGACTTCACCTACCGCAACCTGGACCTGGTGCTCGACGCGGCCGCTAAGCCCGCCCGCCGGATCGCCCGGCTGCTGGCGCCGCTGGCGGCGGAGTACGACCTCATCGTGCTCGACTGCCCGCCGGGCATCTCGCTGCTGTCGGAGAACGTGCTGCGCGCCGCCGGGACCGTGCTGGTCCCCCTGATCCCGACCACCCTCTCGGTTCGCACGCTGGACCAGCTCACCGAGTTCATAGCCGGGCTGCCCGCCCCGCGGCCGGATGTGCTGGCCTTCTTCTCCATGACCGACCGGCGCAAGCGGCTGCACCGGGAGATCACCGAGAAGCTCCCCGCCCAGCGATCAGACGTGGCGGTGGCCGTCATTCCCGCGCTCTCGCTCATCGAGCGGATGTCCACCGAGCGCGCCCCGGTGAGCGCGTTCGCGCCACGCAGCGCCGCCGCCCGCTACTACCAGGCACTGTGGACCGAGGTGGCCGAGCGGCTCGGCTGAAGACCGGCCCGCACCGGGCGGGCGGGCGCGTGATGCGCTAGCGTCCACCGGGGATCCCGGAACCAAGCGGCCGGCCTGAGTTGCCTTTTGTACCAATTGCCGGGCTGACCGGCCGCTCCGGGAGCATCCTGGATGAGGGGAACGTCCGGCTGAAGGGGGAAGTGTGAGCCGCAGGCTGGTCAGGCTGGAGATGCCCGTCCTCCCTGCCCGGAAGATGTTCCGGCTGCACGATGCGACGGTTGACCCGGATGGCCCAGGCGGCCCGATACCCCCGGTCGGCGCGCTGATCAGCGCGAGCCGGGAGCAGATCTGGGTCGGCAGCCTGCAGGAGCAGATCACCGCGCGGCTGACGCTGGAGGAATGGAACGGCGCCCCGCAGTCCTACGGCGACGGCTGGGACGACGAGGCCAAGGCGGTGCTGTACCTGCGCGGGGCGGTGAGCATCGACATGGGCCCGGCGGGCCGGGCCGTGGAGCGGCTGAAGCTGGCCGGCGGCGTGGGCGACTATGTCGTGCGCGTGTTCGCCCGCAACCGCCGGGAGGTGATCCGGCGCTACGAGGAGCTGTTCGAGCGGGGCGTGGACCCGCTCAGCGACGAGTTCCAGCCCGCCCGGGCCGCTTTGGAGGGTGTCGAGCAGTACCTGCTGCAGCTCTGGCGCGGCTCCTGAGCTGCTCTCCCGCTCCCCCGCTCCGTAACCGGGCGGCGGACGGGCCCGCGCTGGGCGAGGCGGGGCGGCTGCTGCCGGTATTGCCCCGGGAGGTCATCACCGGGTGCCCGGGGGGCGACAGCCGGTGCCCGGTCGCGCCCGGCCCGACCCGGAACGGGGCCAGCGTGTACACCAGCACCGACGCCACCGCGATCAGCGCCAGCGTCAGCAGCGACGCGATCCGCGCCCGGGGGGACAGCACCCGGGCGGCGCCGGCCCGGCCGAACGACGACAGCCGCGCGGCGAGGCCGGGATCAGCCTGGGCGAGCTGCTCCTCGATCTGAGCCAGGATGCGCTGCTCTTCCATGGACAGCGCCATCGCGCCTCCTCCGACCGGCGTACCGGAACGTCCGCTGCGCGGCCTTCCTCACACTTGTGTTGTTCCCCTGCCGCAAGATCATTAGGCGCGGGTCCCGGCCGCAGTCCCGCCCGTTCCTTTCGAACGGGTGTTTGACCACATCGAACTATCGTTCTAGAGTGCAGGCCGTGCGCTGGGACAACATCCGCGAGGGCGCGGGCCGGGAAACCGCCCCGGCCCTGTTCGAGCGCGGCGCGGTCGCCCGCACGTTCGACACCCCCGGCTTCCGCGGCATGACGTTCTACGAGGTGCACGCCAAGTCGGTCATCAACCGGGTCCCCGACGCCGCCAAGGTCCCCTTCCGCTGGACCATCAACCCCTACCG
>JAIRTY010000166.1 GCA_031254715.1 Nocardiopsaceae bacterium
CAGGATCAAATACAGCGGCAGGTTTACTTTATTTGCATCGCTTGTGATAGCGATAGCTGTAATGTTTTCGGGCACGGTGCTCGGGCTGAACATCTCGAGCATCACACCGTCAACCGGTGAGACCTTCCTCTTCGTCATCTTCGCCGCGGTCATCCTCGGCGGGATCGGAAGGCCGTACGGCGCAATGCTCGGCGCACTCATCATCGGCCTCGCGACGGAGATGTCCGCGGTCGTCACCAATGGCGCGTACAAACTCGACGTGGCCTTTGGCCTGCTTATCATCGCGTTGCTCGTCCGTCCGCAGGGGCTGCTCGCGGCAAGAGGAAAGCACTGAGATGCAACTCGTATACTACGCGGTCACGCTGCTGTTCTTCCTGTTTATTTACAGCATTCTCAACTGGGGGCTGAACCTCCAGTTCGGCCGCACCGGGATACTCAATTTCGCCTATATTGCGTTCGTCGCGGTGGGTGCCTATTTCAGCGGCGTGCTCAGCCTGGGCCGGCCGGTCCCCGGTTCCGGGCAGACCTACGTCCTCGGGGCCACCCTTCCGTACCCTCTCCCGCTGCTGGCCGGAGGGCTCGCCGCGTCAGGGCTCGGGCTGCTGGTGGGGCTCGTCGCGTTCCGCCGGCTGCGCAGCGACTATCTCGCGATCGTGATGATCTCGCTGTCGATCGTCCTGTACGACGTCGTCACCAACTACGTGCCACTGTTCGACGGCGCCGACGGGCTGAACGGCGTCCCGCAGCCGTTCGCGGGGGGGCTGCACCTGAACGCGAACTCCTTCATCTACGTCTTCACCGGCTTCGCCGGCCTGGTGGCGCTGGCCGGCTGGGGGGTGATGAGCCGGATCACCCGCTCGCCGCTGGACCGGGTATTCCGCGCCATCCGCGACGATCCCGACGTCGTCCGCGGCCTTGGCCGGAACGTGTTCCGCTACCAGATGCAGTCGCTGCTCATCGGGTCATTCTTCGCCGGCATTGGCGGCGGCCTGCTGATGGAGTTCGTCGGCGCGTTCAATACCAGCGCCTGGCTGTCGCCGGAGACGTTCGTGATCTTCGCAGCGATCATCATCGGCGGGCTTGGCAACAACGCCGGGGCGATGGTGGGAGCGTTCGCCGTTCCGGTGATCTTCGTCGAGCTTCCCAAGTTCCTCCCACAGCTGCCCGGCAACCCGGGCCTCATCCCGGAGGTCGACAACATGATCATCGGCGTACTTCTGATCGTCACCCTCTGGTTCCGCCCGCAGGGTCTCGTCCCCGAACGCAAGGTCAGCTTCAGCAAGCTGGTTGCGTCCCTGCCCGGCCGCCGGCCCGCGGAGGCCGAGCCGCAGGCCGCCGGAAAGGAGGTCAGCGGTGGCTGATGCGGAACCGGCTCTGTCCTGCTACGGCCTGCACAAGAGCTTCGGAGGCGTTCAGGCCGTGCGCGGCGCCACCTTCAGCATCCCGGCCGGTCACATCTGCGCCCTGATCGGGCCCAACGGGGCCGGCAAGAGCACGGCGGTCAACCTGATGTGCGGCGAACTGCGGGCCGACAGGGGCCAGGTCCGGCTCGACGGGACCGACATCTCCGGCTGGCCCACTGACAGGACCGCCCGGGCCGGCCTGATCCGGACCTACCAGCTGTCCCGCGAGTTCGGGCGGCTGACCGTGCTGGAGAACCTGATGGTCGCGCCGCTGAACCCGGCGGGCGAATCGCTGCTGAACATCTTTTTCCGTCCGGGAAGAGTGCGCGCCGCAGAACGCCGCAATCTCGACCGCGCTCTGCACACGCTGAGCGCCTTCGGGCTGTACGAGCTGCGTGACAGCTACGCTCGCGAGCTCAGCGGAGGCCAGAAGCGGCTGCTTGAGCTGGCCCGGTCGGTGATGGCCGGGCCCCGCGTGCTGCTGCTGGACGAGCCGATGGCCGGGATCAACCCCGCGCTGATCGACAAGATCGGCGAGCACATCCTCGGCCTGCGAGACGACGGCGTCACCGTCCTGATGGTCGAGCACAACCTGGCCGTCGTGGAGCGGATCTGCGACCACGTGATCGTCATGGCCGAGGGAGCCACCCTTGCGACCGGCCGGATGTCCGAGCTTCGCGCGGACCCTGCGGTCATCCGCGCCTACCTGGGAGGTGCGCTCAGTGACAGCGCTGCGGGCTGAGAAGATCACCGCCGGATACGGCCGGGTGCCGATCATCCGCGACGTATCGGTGACGGTCGAGGACGGCGCGCTGGCCGCGATCGTCGGCCCCAACGGTGCCGGGAAGTCGACCTTCGCCAAGGCCGTCTGCGGCGTGATCAGGTCATCGAGCGGGCGCACCTTCATTGGTGACCGCGACCTCACCGACCTCCCGGGTCACCTGATCGCGCGGCACGGCCTGGCGTATGTGCCGCAGAACCAGAACGTCTTCCCCTCCCTCACGGTCACCGAGAACCTCGAGATGGGAGCGTTCACGCGCAAGTCAGGGGTGCGCCAGCGCATCGCCGAGGTCCTCGACGTCTTCCCGGACCTGCGGAAGGCCACCGGGAAGCGGGCCGGGGTGCTGTCCGGCGGCCAGCAGAACATGCTCGCCATGGCGCGCGGGCTGATGCTCGACCCCCGGGTGATGGTGCTGGACGAGCCGACGGCCGGGCTGTCACCCGCCTATACATCGGTGGTCTGGGACCAGATCACGAAGATCACGCAGACCGGGACCGCCGCCCTCGTCATCGAGCAGAACGTCGACCGTGCCCTGGCCGGGGCCCGCTACGTGTAC
>JAIRTY010000295.1 GCA_031254715.1 Nocardiopsaceae bacterium
CTGCACCGATGCGGCCAGCTCGGTGATCGTCATCGGGCCCGCCACTCGGCCGCCAGCCGGGCGATGATCCGGCCCGCCTTGGGCGTGAGCATCACCCGCTTGCTGCGGGCATCCGGGCCCTCGGCGGTGCGGACCCAGCCGGCGGCGCGCATCGCCGCCACCTTCTGGCTCAGCGCCGAGTGGGTGCGCTGCACCGATGCGGCCAGCTCGGTGATCGTCATCGGGCCCCGGAAATGCAGCCGGAGCAGCTCCATCACCCAGCTCGGCTTCAGCCCGGGCACGCCGGCCTCGGCGTAGACCCGGGCGATGTCGTCGTCCATCGCGTTCTGCAGCAGCCGGAGCGGCCGCCACCGGCTGAGCTCCGTGGGGTCGGGACCCGCGTGTTTCTCGGTCACGCGAGCAATTATAACAGCACTTATATGAGCACTGTTATGATTGTGGCCTGCGGCGCGGCCCGCAGGGCCGGGCCGGGCTAGCGGCCGACCGCGTAGCCCTGCATGCCGCGCGGGTTGGCGGCCGCGTACAGCAGCCCGTCGTCGGTGGCCACCGCGCTGACCCGGCCCAGCGACCACGGCGGCCGGACAGTCACCCGGTGGCCGCGTCCCTCGAGCTCGGAGATCACCTGGTGCCCTGCCCGTTCCTCGATATCGAGCGTGCCAGGAGCGGACTCACGCGGGTAGAAGGAGGACGGGAAGTGACGGGTGTGGAAGCCGGGCGCGTCGATGGCCTCCTGCAGGTTCATCCCGAAGTGCAGGTGATTCAGGAAGAATCCCAGCGTCCACTGGTCCTGCTGGTCCCCGCCCGGGGTACCGAACGCCAGGTACGGCTCGGTGCCGCGCAGCACCATGGTCGGGCTGAGCGTGGTCCGGGGCCGCTTGCCCGGCGCGAGGCTGTTCGCGAGGCCGGGCGTGAGGCTGAACATCTGGCCCCGGGTGCCCAGGCAGAAGCCGAGGCCGGGAATGACCGGCGAGCTGTGCAGCCATCCGCCGCTGGGGGTGGCGGTCACCACGTTGCCGAACCGGTCGGCGATGTCGAGGTGGCAGGTGTCGCCGGGGCCGCGGCGGCCGGTGTCCGCGCCGGTGTCGGCCATGGTGGGCTCGCCGGTACTGCCCCCGGACGGCAGCGGGATCTCGCCGGTCGCGTATCCAGGCAGCAGCGGGGCCCGGCCCTCCGGCGACCCGGGCCGCAGCTCGCCGGAGGCGGACGGCCCGGCCAGCGCCCGCCGCTGCGCCGCGTACTCCGCTGACAGCAGGCCAGCGAGCGGCACCCCGGGGTCGTCCCCGTACCAGGCTTCCCGGTCGGCGAACGCCAGCTTGGCGCACTCGATGACGGTGTGGATGTAGTCGGCGCCGCCCGGCTCCATGCCGTCCAGGCCGAACCCGGCCAGCAGCGCGAGCTGCTGCAGGAACACCGGGCCCTGCCCCCACGGGCCGGTCTTGCACACGGTCAGGCCCTGGTAGTCGAGGGTGACCGGCCGCTGGGTCACCGGCCGCCAGCCCGCCAGGTCGTCGCCGGACAGCAGGCCGCGGTGCGGCTCGCCGGTCACGTCCATCACCTCGGCCTTCGCCAGGTAGTCCGTGATCGCTTCGGCCACGAAACCCTGGTAGTAGGCCCGGTGCGCGGCCTCGATCTGCGCTTCCCGGTCCGGCCCTGCCGCTTCCGCCTCGGCCAGGATGCGCTCGTAGGTGGCGGCCAGCACCGGGTTGGCGAACCGCGAGCCCGCCGCCGGCACCCCGCCGGCCAGGTAGATCTCGGCCGAGCTGGGCCAGTGCTGCGTGAACAGGTCCGCCACCGTCGCGATGCCGGCCGAGATCCCCGGCACCACCGGGTAACCGTCCCTGGCGTAGCCGATCGCGTACTTCATCACGTCGGCCAGCCGCATGGTGCCGCGGGCGGCCAGCAGCTGCAGCCAGGCGCCGAACGCGCCGGGCACGCAGGCAGGCAGCAGGCCGTCGCCGGGCACCAGGCCAAGCCCCAGCTCGCTGAAGCGCGCCAGGGTGGCCGCGGCCGGGGCGGTGCCCTGCCCGTTCAGCATGAACACCGCGCCGTCAGCGGCGTCGTACCCGATCACAGGGACCTCGCCGCCCGGCCCGTTCAGGTGCGGCTCCACCACCTGCAGTACCAGGCCGGTGGCGACCGCCGCGTCGAATGCGTTGCCGCCGCTCTCCAGCACCGCCAGCCCGGCCGCGGACGCGAGCCAGTGAGTCGAGGCCACATGCCGAACGTGCCGGCCAGTTGCGGGCGGGTCGTGAAGCGGGAGCCTTGCGGCAGCATGATCCCTCCGATCGGGGAGCGGCCCGGGCTCGTTCCCCCCGGGCCAACACAGTGGGCACGGCTGACGCTACCTCCGCTCCACGCGCGCAACCAGCCGCGCCGTCACCGCGTCGTTGTAGGCGACAGGGGGGCCAGCGGGGCTGCCCGACCGGCAGACAAGGACAACTGCAATGACCCGATCCGTGCTGTTCGCCTTGGCGGCGGCGGTGCTGATCGCGGGCTGCGGCTCGGCAGCCAACGGCACATCCGGCGCTTCGTCGCCGACGGCCAGCCAGCCCGCGCCCGCGCACACCTCAGCGGCGGCCACCCCGTCCCCCGCCACATCCCCGCACGCCGCCG
>JAIRTY010000351.1 GCA_031254715.1 Nocardiopsaceae bacterium
GGTGGCCCGGCACCGCCCCTCTCCCGCCTCACTGCACCCCGTCCTGCCCAGCGGCCGCTCGGCCCCGCGGCCGTTCGGCCCCGCGGCCGCTCGGCTCCGGGGTCAGTTCGGGGTGACCGTCAGTTCGGGGTGACCGGGGTCAGTCCGGCCGTGCTGCAGTCGGCACACAGCGGGGCCAGGCATGCGACGTCACCGGCCACCCAGGCGGCCAGCGCAGCCGCCGGCCGGCCGCAGCTCTGGCAGCCATTACCAGCTTCCGCCGGCGGCCGGCCGGACGTGGCGCAGCGCAGGCAGGCCACCGACCCGGTGTCGAGCAGCCAGAAGGCCGGCTCGTCCGGGTGCGGGCAGCGCCGGACCGTACCGGCGCCGAGCAGGCGAGCCGCCTCCTGCTGCAGCCTGCGGGCAGGCGACCCGGGGAGCGCGTGCGCCCGGTAACCCTGCGCGCCCGCCGCGCTTCCTTGGGGTTCCACTTGCATCCCGGAGAAAATACCCCCAGATAGGGAGTAAGAGGGACGAAGTTTGCCTGGATGTGGCGTGCGTCACTGAGGTAGGCGACCGTTCGTTCGGATCAGCTCCGGGCCAGCCGGCCCACCGGCTCCGGTGCCGCCTGGCCCGCGCGCCAGCCAGTGCGCTGGCCGGCCGATCCGGCCGCGGACTGGTCTGGCTGCCCCGCCGGGGCGGGTCGCCGGGAGCGCGCGGCGGGCCCCGGCTCGCGCGGCCCCGCGGGGCCTGGCCCCCTTGGCCCCGGCGGGCCGGATCCCCTTGGCCCCGCCTGGCCGGCGCCGAAGCGGTACCGGCTCATTGCCTCCCACTGGCCCTGCTGAAACCCGAGGCTGAACCGTTCCAGTTCCTGGCCCGCTTCCCCGTGCCCGACGATCTCGCGCAGCCGGACGTCCCTGGGCACCAGCAGGCAGGCGAACCGGACTTCCGGTATCTGCTCGCAGTCGAACACCGGGACGTTCTTCGACTGCCCGTCCTCGGTGGTCACGACCATCCGCCGGACATCCGGGTGTACCCGGGCGAGCAGCGCCCGGGGTCCTTCGTCGCTGCCGCTGGAGCGGACGTTCATCAGGCGGCCGGGCTCCAGCGGCGGCCCTCCGACGCCGGCCCCGTGCAGCATTCGGCCAGCCTGATCAGTCACCCGGATCATGGTCAGCAAGTCGCCCTCTGCGGGCTGGTCGCGTATCGCCCAGTGAATCCAGGAGAGTCCTGCCCCGTAGGTGCCCTGAGCGATAACGTGGCGCCCTCCCATGCGGGCCTCCCGTCCCAGTCGCCTCGCGTCCCCGGTCCCCGTTTGCACCCCAGCGGCTCACATCTGCCTTGTTGCGCCGCTTCGGCAGCTTATCTCCGAGTCAGGTTAGGACGGGAGTGTTTGCGAACGCCACGAAATCATGCCCCGACGGGTAGGGTCCGGGTTCGTTGAGAGGATGGAAGGCGTGGCAGGGCCGATCCAGATCCGCGGAGCCGTGATCCCGCCCGAGGAGCTGTCGTGGCGGTTCTCCCGGTCGTCAGGGCCGGGCGGCCAGTCGGTGAACACCACCGACAGCCGCGCCGAGGTGTCGATTGACCTGGCCCATTCCCGTGCCCTGGGGCCTGTGCTGCGGGACCGGGCGCTGCAGGCGCTGGCGGGGCGCGTGACCGACGGCGTGCTCACGGTCAGCGCGTCGGAGCACCGGTCGCAGCTGCGCAACCGGGAAGCGGCTCTCAGCCGGCTGATCGCCCTGCTGACGGCGGCCACCGCGCCGCCGCCCAGAGCACGCCGGCCGACCAGGCCGAGCCGTGGGGCCAGGGAACGGAGGCTGGCCGCCAAGCGCCGCCGTTCCGAGGTCAAGCGCATGCGCCGCGGCCGTTACGAGGAGTAGGCCCCGCTTCGGCTCGCTCGTTGAATGCTCGCTGGCCGCCGCGGATATTGCGTGGCGCGGGGCGGGCCTTGCTGTGAGGCTGGGCGGGTGCTCACCGACGGGGAGATCGCGGCCTTCGTCCGGGACGGGTACCTGCCCCTACGGGGCGCGGTAGCCGGCGAGGTGGTAGCGGAATGCCGCTCGGTCATCTGGTCGCAGCTCGGCGAGCACGGAATACTCCGCGAGGACCGCGCCACCTGGCGGGCGCCGGTGGTGCGGCTGGCCTGCCCGGAGGGCGGCCCGTTCGCGGCGGCGGGCACCTCACCGATGCTGCTGGCCGCGTTCGATGACCTGATCGGCCCCGGGCGGTGGTGGCGCCGCGAGGGGGTGGGCGGCACGATCCCGGTCCGGTTCCCCAGCGAAGCCGACCCGGGCGATGCCGGCTGGCACATCGAGAGCAGCTACCCCGTGGGCGACCGTTCGTTCGTGAACGTGCATTCCCGTGCCCGCGGCCTGCTCGCGATCTACCTGCTCACGGATGTGGGCCAGGTCAGCGCCCCGACCCGGGTGCGTCCCGGCTCACACCTCGATGTACCGCCGCTGCTGGCGGACGCCGGCGAGGACGGGATGGAATGGATGAAGGCGTCGCTGCTGGCGGCGGAGGCGACCGCGCACCGGCCCACCTAGCTTGCCACGGGGCAGGCGGGTGATGTGTTCCTGTGCCACCCGTTCCTTGTCCATGCCGCGTCCT
>JAIRTY010000507.1 GCA_031254715.1 Nocardiopsaceae bacterium
CGGCTTGACCGTCGGCAGCTGCAGCGACGCCTGCCGGGCCGAGGCGGTGCCCGACATGGCACGGCCGGCCGCGCCACTCAGGCCGAGCTTGTGCAACAGCTCAGCCAGGACCACCGCCCGGTAAGTGGCGCCCAAGGGGCTGGCAACCGAGGGGGGCTGTTTCGCGCTGGTGCTGCCGCCGGACGCGGAAGAGTGCCGCGTCTGCTGGCTGCCGCCACCGGACTTGCTGGCCGATCCGCCGCCGGTGCTGGTGCTTCCGGAGCTCGCGCTCGAGGATCCTCCGCTGGGGCTGGTCGAACTGCCGCCCGAGCCGCTGGCGACCGAGTTCACCGCGCCGCTGACGCCCCCGACCGTCTTCTTGACCGCGGACGTGGCGCCGGACGTGGCGCCGCCTGTGACACCGTCGACCGTCTTCTTGACCGTGCCCGTGGTGGAGTCCAGCGTCTTGCACACCGTGCTGGTCGCGGCCGAGAGCAGGCCCCCGGAATTGGAGCAGTCGGTCTGCTGGCTGGCGGCCGCGCGGGGGGCCCCAGTCAGGCTGATGACGACTCCCGTGACACCGGTGACGAGTAATGCGGCCGGGATGATCCCGGCCCGGCTGAGCCGCCGCTTCCGCGTCATTACGAGTCCTTCGCTGGGTGCTACTGCTGGGTAAGAATGCCAAATATAGCGAGAAACCAGGACTCTTACCTCCCCTTCGCCGCCGAACCTAACCATCGCGGGCACTGGAGCTGCCGGAACGGCGCCCCGGCAGGGCTGGGCCGCCGTCGCGGATTGCCGGCTAGACTCCGCTATCGCGCCTGGCCTTGCACCTGGGCGCGGGCCTGCCGGCCGGGCTGAGCGGCCCGCGGCGCTTTCCGGCCCGGTGCTGCGTCAGCAGCCGATCTTCCGTGCTAAGGAGTGACTACCGTGCCCGAGGTTCACATCGCTGCCGAGCAGCGCAGCGAGTTCGGCAAGGGCCCGGCCCGCCGGATCCGGCGGGCCGGACGGGTGCCCGCCATCCTCTACGGGCACGGCACCGACACCCGGCACGTCACCCTGCCCGGTCACGAGCTCATGCTCGCCCTGAAGACCCCGAACGTGCTGATCCGCATCGACGGGCTGCGCGGCGGCAACCAGCTCACCCTGCCCAAGGCCGTGCAGCGGGACCCGATCAGGGGCCTCATCGAGCACGTGGACCTGCTGCTGGTCCGCCGGGGCGAGAAGGTGACCGTCGAGGTCCCTGTCCAGGTGACCGGCGAAGTGTTCCCGGGCGGGCTGCTGGACCAGCAGCTGGTCCAGGTCACGTTGGAAGCCGAGGCCACCAACATCCCGCAGTCGATCCCGGTGGACGTTGAGGGCATGGAGATCGGCCAGTCGGTGCACGCCAGTGACCTCTCGCTGCCCGCTGGCGTCACGCTGCATGCCGACCCCGAGGCGCTGGTCGTGCACGTGCTCGCGGCACCGACGGCCGAGCAGATCGAGGCCGAGACCGGCGGCCTGCCGGAGGCCGAGGAGGCCCCACCGGCCCCGGTGGGCGAGGATGGCGAGCCGGCCCCGGCGGAGGAAGGCCCCGCCGAGTCCTAGGGAGTGCCGCGCGGAGGTACGAAGTGACCGGCGAGCGGTGGCTGGTGGCCGGACTGGGTAACCCAGGTCCCGGCTATGCAGGGAACCGGCACAACGTCGGGTTCTTGATCGCGGATGTGCTCGCCGGGCGCTCGGGTGTCAGGTTCAGGGCGAGCCGGTTCCCCGCGGTGGCGGCCGAGGGCCGGCTGGCCGGGCTGCCGGTCACCCTGGCCAAGCCAATGACGTTCATGAACGAGTCCGGCCGTGCCCTCGCCGGGCTGCGGGGCTACTACCGGGTGGCCGACAGCCGCATCCTGGTGATCCACGACGAGCTCGACCTCCCGTTCGGGACCATCAGGCTCAAGCTGGGCGGCGGCGACAACGGGCACAACGGGCTGCGCTCGGTGAGCGCGAGCCTCGGCACCCGCGACTACTACCGGGTCCGGTTCGGCATCGGCCGGCCGCCGGGCCGGCTCGACCCGGCGGTGTACGTGCTGCGCGACTTCTCGGCCGCCGAGCGCAAGGACGTGCCGCTGCTGGTGGACCATGCCGCCGACGCGGCGGAAGCGCTGCTCGCCACCGGGCTGGCGGCCGCGCAGAACGCGTTCCACGGGTCTCCCGCTGACGCGGGCGGCGGCACCGCGCCCGGCAGCCGCTGACACGTTTTCCTTGTATCAAGGCCACTGCAACCGCGTATTTCCCGGAAGCCGGCCGGGATCCCGGGAATGCAAGTATTTCGGCCCTCGGCGGGGTTCCGGTATCACGCTCAGGCTTTGCCGGAGAAGCGTTCCCGGCGCGCCGGGCTGGCGGTCCCGGCCGCCGCGATAATCCGTAGCCTCAGGGAATGCGGCTCATCCTCCGGCGTCCGCCCGGGGGATGTTGTGCCCGCGCGAGAGTCCGGGATGAGCCCGGTAATTCCGGCGGCCGGGCCGCCGCCCGTCCGGCCGGAGCCCGCCGGGGCCGGCGCGGTCGTGGCAGGGTGCACCCGGGCGGGCCCGCGACCGCCCGTACCGGCAGCTAGCTGCGAAGATGGTTCGTTACGGGACGGCAGCCTGGCGGCCAGCGGCGCCTCCGGCGCGACCCCGGCCAGCCCGCCCGGGTGGGCGGCATACGGCAAGCCCCTTCATGTAACTGGAAATGCGGATATTGGGAATAGCTCAAATCCTTTTCCATTTACCCTCTCATAATGTCTTCAATGGGTCCTGCTGAATATGCTTTCTTGGGTTTCCATATGTACCCCTGACAATTAATTCTCTAATCTGGACGTGTGACAATTCCCGCGGGCGCGCTACGCGCGGGGGTACCCGTATGATCGGCCGCCGCGGTATCACCCGATGCCGCGAAGCTGAACCCGAGAGCCAGGAAAGCCCAGCGGAGCATTCAGCCGCGTCCTGGGCGGGAACTGGAAAGCTGGCCAAGCGTGCGGGCCGGGCCGCTGGCTTCAGTTTCGTCAACAGTGCGCTCGCCAAGCTCGGCACGGTCGGGCTGGGGATCCTGCTCGCCCGGCTGCTCGGTCCGCAGCAATTCGGCATCTACGCGGTCGGCTACGTCGCGATGCGCGTCCAGATGAACCTGAACGACCTGGGCGTGAGCCTGGCCATCGTGCGCTGGCCGGGCCGGCCGGGCGAGATCGCGCCCACGGTCGCAACCGTGACCCTGATCACCGGCTCGATCCTGTACGTGGGGTGCTACTTCGCCGCTCCCTTCTACGCCTCGGCGCTGGGCGCGCCGGCGGCCGCGGGCGTGGTGCGGGTGCTGTGCCTCGCCGTCGTGTTCGACTCGGTGGCGGCCGCCCCTGGCGGCCTGCTGCAGCGCGCCTTCCGGCAGGACGTGCGGCTGATCACGGACCAGTCCAGCGTCTGGCTGGGGGTGGGCCTGAGCGGTGTCTTTGGCTGGCTCGGCTACGGGGCGATGAGCCTGGCCATCGGGCGGGTGGTGGGTTCGGTGGCCGGGCTCTTCCTGCTGGCCGCCTTCGCGCCGGAGCCGCTTCAGTTCGGGTTCAACCCGGCCG
>JAIRTY010000510.1 GCA_031254715.1 Nocardiopsaceae bacterium
GGCCCGCCTTCGGCACGGTGCACCGCGGGGGCAGGACCGTCGTCCGGGCCGCGGACCTCACGCTCGAGAAGTTCATCGACGAGCAGACCCTGGCGAAGGCGGCACGCCTGCCCCGGAGCACGGACTCGCCCAATGGCCCGGGCGGCGCCGGGACCGTGCTGCTGACCGGCGCGAACGGCTACCTCGGCAGGTTCCTGTGCCTGGCGTGGCTGGAGCGGATGGCAGCGACCGGGGGCCGGCTCGTCTGCGTCGTCCGCGGCAGCGACCCCGAAGCGGCGCGCGGCCGCCTCCGCGAGGCGTTCGGTGCAGGCGGCGACGGCGCTCTGCCGCGCCGCTTCCGTGACCTCGCGCGTGGCCACCTGGAGGTACTGCCGGGAGACATCGAGGAGCCCGGCCTCGGCCTGGACCAGGACACGTGGCACGAGCTGGCGGAAGCGGTGGACCTCATCGTTCACCCTGCCGCGCTGGTGAATCACGTGCTGCCGTACCGGCAGCTGCTGCGGCCGAACGTGGCCGGCCTGGCCGGGCTGATCCGGCTGGCCCTGACCACGCGGATCAAGCCGGTCACCTTCGTGTCGTCAAGTGCCGCCGTGGCGGCCCAGGTGTCGCCGGCCGGCGAGGACGCGGACATCCGGGTGACCAGCCCGGAGCGCACGCTCGACGAGAGCTACGCGAACGGGTATGCCACCAGCAAGTGGGCGGGGGAAGTACTGCTCCGGGCGGCCCACGACGCGTTCGGCCTGCCGGTGGCGGTCTTCCGGCCGGACATGATCCTGGCCCACAGCCGGTTCCCTGGCCAGCTCAACGTGCCGGACATGTTCACCCGCCTGCTGCTGAGCCTCATCGCGACGGGCATCGCGCCAGGGTCTTTCTACGCCACGAAGGATCCCGCCCATTACGACGGGCTGCCCGTCGACTTCGTCGCCGAGGCGGTCGCGGCGCTCGGCTCCGCACCCGTGGCCGGGTACCGCACCTACAACGTCGTCAACCCGCATGAGGACGGCATTTCGCTGGACACCTACGTCGACTGGCTGGCCGGCGCCGGGTACCCGGTGAAGCGCATTGACGACTACGCCACCTGGCTCAGCCGGTTCGAGACGGCGCTGCGGGCACTGCCGGGCACGCAGAAGCAGCACTCGCTGCTGCCGCTGCTGCACGCGTTCGGGAAACCGGCTGAAGCCGTGGACGGGTCCACCATCCCGTCCTGCCGCTTCCGCGCGGCCGTCAGGGACTCCGGCATCGGCCCGGGCGGCGACATCCCGCCCGTCACGCCGGACCTGATCGCGAAGTACCCGGCTGACCTGAAGCAACTGGGCCTGATCTGAGTCAGGCCTGGCGCCGGCAGCGGACGGTAAGTCGGCGGAGTATTCGGCGGCGCGGGCCAGGAAAAGGGCGCGTTCGCGCTCGTTGCTGGTCAGGGCGGCGGCGCGAGTGAACTCCGCACGGGCCTCGTCGCGCCGGCCCAGCTTGGCGAGGAGATCGCCCCGGACGGCCGGGAACTGCGCGTAGCGGGCCAGCGCGGGCTCGCCGGTCAGCCGGTCGGCGATCTGCAGGCCCCGCGCCGGGCCGTCGGCCATGCCGACTGCGACGGCGCGGTTCAGCTCGACGACGGGGGACGGCGTCAGGTAGGCGAGGACCACGTACAGCGTCGCGATGCGATCCCAGTCGGTGCTCTCGATCGAGGACGCCCGGGCGTGGCAGGCCGCGATCTCGGCCTGCACCGCGTACGGTCCAGGCGCGGCATCGAGCCGTCCGGCCCGGTCCAGCGCGGCCAGGCCACGCCGGATCAGCAGCCGGTCCCAGCGCCGCCTGTCCTGGCCGGTCAGCAGGATCGCCTCGCCGCCCGGGCCGGTGCGGGCCGGGATGCGGGATGCCTGCAGCTCCATCAGCGCAACCAGGCCGTGTACCTCGACCTGACCAGGCAGCAGGCCCGCCAGTACGCGGCCGATCCGCAGCGCCTCTGCGCACAGCTCGGGACGGACCCAGTCGCTGCCCGAGGTCGCGGCGTAGCCTTCGTTGAAGATCAGGTAGATGACCTCAAGGACGGAGGCGAGCCGGCCTGTCAGCGCGCCGGGCGCGGGGATCTCGAACGGTATCTTCCTGTCGGCGATGGTCCGCTTGGCGCGGACGATTCGCTGCGCGATCGTGGGCTCGGGGACCAGGAACGCGCGGCCGATTTCGTGCGTGGTCAGGCCTCCGATAAGGCGTAGCGTGAGCGCCGCCCTGGCCGGTGCGGACAGCACCGGATGGCAGGCGATGAAGATGAGCCGCAGCAGGTCGTCGCCGATGTGGTCATCCATCGCGGCCACGTCAGGCTCGCCGTATGCCTGTTGCCGTGTTTCCATGTCGCGCCCCAGCTCCTGCAATTTCCGCTGATAGCGGGCACGGCGCCGGGTCAGGTCGATGGCCCGGTGTTTCGCGGTCGCCATCAGCCAGGCGCCGGGCCCGGCAGGGACTCCCTGGGCGGGCCACTGTTCGAGCGCGATGACCAGCGCGTCTTGCGCCAGCTCCTCCGCCGCGCCCATGTCGCCCGTGATCCGGGTCAGGCCCGCGATGAGGCGGGGCGATTCAATCCGCCAGACCGCCTCGATCGCGGACCGCGTGGACCGGTAATTCGGCGGCGCCGGGTCAGCCAACGCTGTCGGGTCCCATGACCTGCAGGATGTCGGTCGTCCCCGTCCAGCCTGGCCACAGGTCGTGGTGCAACTGCATGAAGCGAGAGGCCCATTCGATGGCTTCGGTCTTGGACCTGACCTCATACAGGGCATAGCTGATGAGTTCCTTGGACTCGGTGAACGGGCCGTCCGTGACCGTTACCTGGTCACCCGCCAGCGTCACCCTCGAGCCGGCCGCGCTGGGCAGCAGGCCCGCGGTGTCCAGCAGAACGCCCGCCTCCGTTGCCTCGCCGCCGAGTTTCATGATTGCTTCGTACAGCTCGGGTGGCGGCGGGGTGGCGGGATTGGTTCCGGACAGCAGCATCATGTATCGCATTGCCTGTGCTCTTTCCTAGCGTGTGGTGTGACGGTACAGGTGGATAGAGACCACGGCCAGCCACGTGAAGGCGGCCAGGACGGCGGCGTAGAACGGCATCACGATCATGCTGGAGCTTGATCCGGTTGCCACGCCGGCGAAGGCGGCGCCGAAGACGACGCCGGTAAGGCGGGAGTAAACCGCGAGGCCGTGCCGTCCGGTACGGGAGAAGTAGCGGGCGACAGCGAAGCAGCCAGCGATCAGCGCGATGAACGCGATGCCCGCCGCGACCAGATGCCCGTCGCCGTGCCAGCTGATGTGCGCCGCCTTACCGGCCGGAGCGCCGGGGCCGAACCCGTCGGCCGGATCGGCTCGCAGCAGACCGGCCGCTATCAGCCCCGCGCCGTAGATCCCGATCAGCCGCGGGCTCCAGGTGGCGCCCGGGCGTCCTGCCATGGCCCGCCGCGCCCCGACGGCGGCCGCCACGGTCATCACGCCCGCCAGCACGAACGTGGCGACCTGGATCCAGCCGAGCGGCCCGTTGGCCAGCAGGCTGGCGTCGTCGTGGGCGATGCTGAACCCGTGCCTGGTCAGCCCCTGGATGAGGACAGACGCCTCGAAGACGACTCCGGCCAGGACCCCGTACCCAAGCAGCGACTTGGTGACGTGCTGGGCGCGTGTGCAGTTCTTGGTGGCCGGGGGAACGGTTGCGATGCTCATGACGGTTCGTCCTTCCGATGAGGGGCCGGACCGGCTGGTCGATCTGCCCTATACCTGCGCCTCGAACGAGGAAGGGCAGACTCGACACACCCACGGCGAAATTTTTCTCTCCAGCGACCGGCGAGCCCCGACTCCCCGGTCCCCCACACCGACCTGGGCCGGCAGCGGGAAATCGCCGACGCGTTCTTCGCCGCCACCCGCAACGGCGACTTCGACACGCTGGTCGCGGTGCTCGCCCCCACTCGTTGCTGAGCTGGGTGCTGGAGATCGCATCGCTCAGGAATTCGGCCGTAAGCGGCGGGCTTAGATGCCCAGGCGGGCGGAGATTCCGTCTAGCAGGCAGTGCAGGCCGAATTCGAACCGCGCTTCAGCGTGGTCGGTGCCTGCGTCTTGGCTGAGGTAGTGCTGGAAGGTGGGGTAGCGGCCGGTGTCGAGCAGCCACTTCATTCCGGGCGGGTAGGCGGGCTGCTTTCCCTCGCCGGTGCACCACTGCTCAGTTCTGACTTGGCTGAGCGAGATCTCGGCCTGCGCGGCACCGCGCGCGTAGGCGCCGACTGCCAGCACCACGTCCATCGTGACGCCGATATCCAGGCCGAGGCTGCCGATGGAAGACAGCGCCCGTTCGATGGCGGCGAGGCCGTTAGGGGTCAATGCGATCGCCGCCCGGCCGGAGACCTCGAGGAGCCAGGGGTGGCTCAGGGTGGCGGCGCGGATCTGCCGGGCGCTAGCGCGCATCACGTCGCGCCAGTCCGCGGACTGTGACGTGGGGCCGTCGGAGCGCACGGTATCGACCATCAACTCGATGATGTCGTCCTTGCTGGAGACGTACCGGTAGAACGCCATCGGGACCACCCCGAGGTGGCTTGCCAGTCGGCGCATCGACACGGCGCCGAGCCCTTCCGCGTCGGCGAGTGCGATGGCGGCCTGTGCGATCTGGTCATAGGTCAGCGTGGTGCGCGGGGCGGGCGCCGGCCGTGCGGCACGCTGCCAGATCGAGGGGCCTTCCCCGGCCGTCTGGTCTGCGGGCTCCCGTTGCCCGGCGGCGGGCGTGGGAGCGGCTGCCGCGGGCTGGCGCCGGTTCCCTGATGTCACGTGTACATCGTATCAGTTTGTTGACGCTGTACGCATCGCTGTGTACGTTGTTCTCGTTTGATACGGCGTACGCAGAGGGGTGTTCCGGTGACTGGCGATCCGCCCGTGCGCGGCATGAACGGAGCGACGTCAAGCGGCACGGGGATGGCAGAGACACGCACGGCGGCTCCGCAGCCCCGTCTGAAGGCGAGCCCTGCCTGCCCGGCGATCGAGGTTGCCAGCCTGGTCAAGCGCTACCCCAAGAGTTCCGGCAACGCCGTGGACGGCATTTCCTTCACGGTGGGGCGCGCCAGGATATTCGGCCTGCTCGGCCCCAACGGCGCGGGCAAGACCACCGTCGTGGGGATGCTCACTACCCGTGTCCGGCCGACGTCAGGTGTGGCCCGGGTAGCCGGGATCGACGTCGCCGCCCGGCCGGCGGCCGCCAGGGCCGCGGTGGGTGTCGTGCCTCAGCGCAACAACTTGGACCGGTCCTTGTCGATCCGCCAGAACCTGCTCTTCCACGCCGCCTACCACGCGGTGCCGCGCGCCGGGGCCGCCCGGCGGGCAGAGCGGCTGCTGGACGCGTTCGGCCTCGCGGGCCGGGCCGGCGATAAACCCGATCTGTTCTCCGGGGGTCAGTCTCAGCGGGTGATGATCGCACGCGCCCTCATGCACGACCCCGTCGTGCTGTTCCTCGACGAACCGAGCACGGGCCTGGACCCTGCTGCCCGGTTGTTCACCTGGGACAGGATCCGCGAGCTGCGCGATCAAGGCACAACCGTGCTGCTCACCACTCACGACATGGACGAGGCCGAGGCGCTGGCCGACCAGGTCGGGATCATCGACCACGGCCAACTGCTGGCCCATGACTCACCACAAGCGCTGGTGCGCAGCCTGCCCGCAGGCGCCTCCCTGGATGTCACCGTTACCGGGCCGGCAGGACTGGCTGCCGCTCTCGCCGTCCTGCCAGGCGCGGAACGTGCCGAGACAGCGGCCCCGCTGCCTGGCGGCCCGGCTACAGGAAGGCCGCACGAGCCTATGCGGTACCACGTCCGGTTCCGGCTGCCTGCCGGCAGCGACCCCGGGACCCTGATCCCCGCAGTCGCAGCCGCAGTCTCCCGCTACGGCGGCCGCCTGCACCAGGCCGTCACCGCCACGCCCAGCCTGGAAGACGTCTTCCTGCAGCTGACCGGAAGGACGCTGCGATGACCGCCAGCACCGCAACTCTCCGGCCAACGCCTGCCACAACCGGGCTGGGCAGCTCCTGGAACAGGTCCGCCCAGGCATTCCTGGCGATCTTGCACCGTGACCTGCATGTGACCCGCCGGGAGCTGCCCGCCTTCCTCACCCAGGTCGTGCTCCAGCCACTGTTCCTGCTGTTCGTCTTCGGCAAGGTCCTCACCGAACTGGGCTACACCCGCCCCGGCTACACGTCAGTGCTATTCCCCGGCATCGTCGCCCTCACAGCATTCGTCACGGCCCTGCAAGGCATCGCGCTGCCCCTATCCGTGGAGTTCTCCTTCACCGGTGACGTGCAAGACCGCCTGCAGGCCCCCTTGCCAACCAGCCTGGTAGCAGTGGAGAAGCTGCTCTTCTCCACTCTGCGCGCCCTCGCAGCGGCAGCCATCATGTTCCCCCTCGGCATCCTGGTCCTTGGCGTCATCCCCTGGCGCGGGGAAGGCCTACCGATGGCCATCGCCATCCTGACCCTGGCCGCGCTGAACGGGTCCGCGACCGGGCTCATCCTCGGGACCCTCGCCACCGCAAACCGGATCAGCCTGGTATTCGCACTGGTGCTCACCCCGCTGCTGTTCACGGGATGCAGCCAATACCCCTGGCAGTCCCTGGCACAGCTGCCGTGGTTCCAGGTCATCACCGCCTGCAACCCCCTCACCTACGCCAGCGAAGGACTACGCACCGCCCTCAGCCCGCAAATACCCCACCTTCCCGGCTGGGCCTGCGTGCTCGCCCTCACCGGCTGGTCCCTCCTCCTCGGAGCCGCCGGCATTCGCGGGTTCCTACGACGCGCCCTCGACTGAGACAGCCACCATGCCAGGTCGGCTCGTGGTAGCCGTTCACATGGCCCGTTACGGCACCGCACCACGGGCACGGCGCCGTCCCGCCCGCCGTCCGCGCCCGTCGCTAGCTTCTGGACGTTGCGTCAAGTTCACGCGGCGCGGGCAAGTAGGTTCCGCTGTGAATTGGCTGCTGTCAAATGCGCTGACGCTACGTGATGAAGCCGAGCCGCGATGAGAGACTGCGGCCCGCACCGACCACCGCGTCGGCCACCTCGGGCAGCCGCCGCGCGTCAAAGCGCACGGCAGGGCAGGTATAGACGATGGCACCGCCGCATGAGCCGTCGGGCAGGTGGAAGGGAGCGGCAACGGCGGAGCCCTCCGGCACCCGCTCCCCCATGCTGACCGAATACCCGCGGCTGCGGTCCTCCACGACCTGGCGCAGCAGTTCTGCCGCCTCAGTGATGGTGTTGGCGGTGAGCTTGGTAAGTTCTAGCCTCGCGACGAGATGCTCGCAGTCTTCGCGGGACATGCCGGCCATGACGGCCCTGCCACCGGCCCCTGCATGGAGGGGCGAGCGCTCCCCCGCGTCGATGACGTAGCGGACGTAGTGATCACTGTCAACCTTGTCCCGGAACACCACACAGTCACCCTCACGGATGGCCAGGTAACATGTCTCGTTGAAACGGTTCACCAGGCTCAGCAAGATTGGCTCCGCCGCCTGCCAGAGCGAGTCGCGGGCGTGCACCGTCGCGCCCAGCGCGAACAGCCGTGGTCCCGCGTGGTAGCGGCCGGTCATCTCGTCCTGCTGCGCGACACCGAGGTGTGCCAGCTGATCGAGGAGGCGCGAGACCGCGCTCTTGTCCAAGCCGGTGTCCCGGCTCACTTCTCTCACGCCGATACCCTTAGCGCATGCGGCCAGCAGTTCCAGCAGCTGGATCAGTTTTTCGGCGGTGCTGGCACGGGGACCGCTCGGTGCGGCACCGTCTGCTATTTCGGTGATCCCCATCACTCGACTTTACCCGAGACAACGTTGTATTCTGCCGGCTCCGCCCTGCTGGGTGGCGCTCCTAAATCGTGGCCACCGGGGCCAGGATCTCTGGATCCGTTCGAACATCCACGATGACAGGCCGTCCGGCTTCCAGCGCCCGCTCGATGGCGGGGCGCAGGTCTCCCGGCTTGCCGACGCGTATGCCCAAAGCGCCCACATCGTCAGCGACCGCGGAGAAGTCGACGTCCGTGAAGGTCCACAGTTCGCGCGACCGGGCTGTCACGTCGGGTCCGTACACTCGCTCGAAGCCGCGCTTGGACTGGTTTCCGCTGCTGTTGTTATTGACGACGGTCACCGAGTTGATTCCCCAGCGCACCGCTGTCTCAATTTCCGCGAGATGGTACCAGAGCCCTGCATCACCCGTGAAGCACACGACCGGGCGGTCAGGCAACGCGCACTTGGCGCCCAGCGCCGCCGGGAAAGCCCAGCCAAGGTGTCCGCAGCTACGGAGATAACGCTGCCCCGCACTGATGTCATAAAAAGCACCCATCCATATTCCTGCGTGGCCTGTGTCCGCGACGACCACACCGTCGTCAGGGACCAGCCCGCTGAGTTCGGCGCATATCCGCTCAGGCCGAGTGGGCACCTCCTCAGAGGTGCGGGCGTCCTCGTACTTGTCCCGCCAATGCGCGCAGATCGACCGTACTTCTGCCAGCCACGGCTCACGGCCTTTCGCCGGTTCGTCGCCGTGGCACGCGGCCAGTCGCGCCAGTGTGACCCTGGCATCGCCGTTCACCGCGCTCGCGAGCGGGTAATGACGGCCAAGGTGCGAGGGCTCGATATCTATCTGAACCACCGCGGTGCCCTGCCTGGGCAGTGACCACCCGTGGGTTGTCATGCCGCCGGCCTCACTGCCGACGAAACACACAAGGTCGGCGCGTGCCACCACCCGGTTTGCACTCTCACGCGAGTAGGTGCCCACCACCCCGACCGCCAGTGGGTGGCTGGCCGGGACGAGATCCTTGCCATTGAGCGAGGTGGCGACCGGGATCTGCAGCGCCTCGGCTACTCGCAGCAGTTCTGCGGCCGCGCCGGATTTCCTGACGCCGCCGCCAGCCACGATCACCGGCCGGTCGGCCTCGATCAGCAGGCGCAGCGCTTCGCGTACAGCGGCGTCTTCAGGAACCGGCCGGAATGGCGGCACCCGGGAGAACTGCTGCTCGACCAGTGCCTCCATGGCCGCCGTTTCGGCATCGATCTGCCCCTCGTTTCCCCCGAACTGCAGATGAACCGGCCCTGGACAGCCAGTCGTCGCGACCCGGAAGGCCTGGCGGAGCATATCCGGGATCCGCTCGACAGCGTCGACGGTGGCATTGAACTTTGTCACCGGCTCAAACGCGGGAACGTCGTCGGCCTCTTGGTAGACCCTGCGGAACTTAGTGCGCGGATCCCGCCCGCCGGTGAGGGCGATGACCGGGGAATGAGCCAGATAGGCGTCCCGAAGCCCGGCTGCGAGATTGAGTGCGCCCACAATCTGGGCACCGCATATCCCCGGCTTTCCCGAAGCACGCGCGTAACCATCCGCCATGTACGCTGCCGCCTTCTCCCCGTGCACGTGAAGGCGGGCGATCGGGGTGCGCCGCTCCAGTTCCATCATTGTCCGCCGCAGTATCGCAGGAACCATGAACAGATGCGTAACGCCGTAGGACGCGAGCATATCCGCGAGCACCTCTGCCCCGGAACGCATATCTTCTGCCCGGGCATGCGCACTGGTCATGCGAGTCCTTTCCGGCCACCTGGCGGATGGGGAGCCCGGTGACGCTGCTGGCCTATGGAGAGACGGCGGCGAGCTGACGGCCGCTGATCGTCATTTCGAGTCCCCGCCATCAGCAGATCCGCGCAGGCTGGCCAGAACGCCGATGACTTCATCGTGATCAGGAAGGACCATGGCGTCCGGAGTGACCCACCGGTAGCGGACTCTGCGGTTCTGGTCAACGACAAAGACGGAACGCATTGCCAGCCCGGAATGTCCTTTCCAGGAGCGGTAGCGCACGCCGTACGCGGTGCATGCGACACGATCCCAGTCCGACAGCAGGGGGAAGCTGACGCCCAGCGAAGCAGCAAAGGCCTGCTGCGAGAAGGTCGCGGTGACCGCTGCAGCGAGTATCTGGCCTCCCAGCCCCGCGATCTCCTCCTGGCGGTGCCCCAACTGGGACAGCTCCTCCGTTCAGGCAAAGCCGAAGTCGAACACGTAGAAGACCAGCAGCACCGGGCCGCCGGCAAGGGTCGCGTACAGGTTCAGGTCACGGCCGAACGTATGCCGCAGCGTGAAATCCGGGGCCTGGTCACCGACGGCGGGCGGGCCCGGGATCGTGCCATCCGGCCGCTCCCGCCTATCCCCGGGCACCGGGAACCCCATCAGTTGAGCCTCTCATTCTCTCCGCCATACCAGTCCACCCCCTGTTCGGCGGTGCGGATAGTGACGGCGACCTCGGCGATGGGCTGCCCGGTGGCGGGGCTGCGCACCAGGATCGTCCTGCCTGCGGCAGCGGGCAGTTCTTTGCCGCCGATCAGAAGCCCCCGGCGGATCATGGCGAACCGGCGGCGGAGCCAACCTCCGCGCCCGCCCGGGTGCGCCGGCCACATGTCACAGCAGGCCGCCTCCATGATCTTCCGCTTCATGTCGGCCATAGAACGAGACGACGTATCGTTTTCACTCTACACTCTCATATCCAGGACCAGGGAACCAGGCGAACTACGGGATAAGCTAGCTAGTAGCGGCGATTACGAGACGGCGACTCATTAGTCCGCCGGGAGGGAGAGCCATGCCCACGATGTCAGGCGCGGAATACCTGGCACGTTCGCTGGAGGCCCACGGGGTGGGAGCGATCTTCCTCGTGCCGACCTCCCTGAGCCGGACCCTGTTCGAGATGGAACGGCTCACCTCGATCAAACGGGTGGTAACGCATGGCGAGAAGGCATGCGTCTACATGGCCGATGGCTACGCCCGTGCCAGCGGCAGGCCGGGCGTGGCCACTGCGCAAAACGTCGGCGCTGCCAACTTGGCTGCTGGCCTGCGCGACCCGTTTCTCGGTTGCTCCCCCGTGCTGGCGCTGACCGGCGGGCCCTACCCG
>JAIRTY010000538.1 GCA_031254715.1 Nocardiopsaceae bacterium
CGGACGCCGGCGGCCTGGACCCCGAACTGGATCAGCTCACGCCCCGCGAGCGGGAGGTGCTCCGGCTCATCGCCCGCGGCTACACCTACAAGGAGATCGCCAGCGAGCTCTACATCTCGGCCAAGACGGTCGAGACCCACGTGTCCTCGGTCTTGCGCAAGCTCCAGCTCTCCACCCGCCACCAGCTCACCCGCTGGGCCACCGAGCGCCGCCTGACCTGATCGTGCTGCGGCCGCACCAGCGCTAGAGCGTGATTTCCTGGCCGGCCCGGTGGCGCCGGGCCGCGGCGATCGCCAGCCCGGCGGCGGCCGCGTCCTGCACGGCCACGCCGACGGACTTGTACAGGGTGATCTGCTCCGGCGACTGGCGGCCCGGCCTGGTGCCTGCCACCAGCTCGCCGAGCTCGGCGTGGACGTGGCCGGCGGTGATGACGCCGTCGCGGATCGGCTGCAGCAGGTCGTTGCTGCCTGCCGGGAACGGGGCCAGCGCCGCGGCCCGTGATTCCACGCACACCAGGGCGTCGCGGACGGTGGCGTCGTCACCTCCCGGCCCGCCGGGTTGTAGCCCACCGACGTCACGTGCGCGCCCGGGCTCAGCCAGGACCGGTGGATCACCGGCTCGGTCGCGTGGGTCGTCGCGCAGGCGATGCCGGCGCCGTCGAGCGCTTCGGCGTAGCTCGGCACCGCCCGGACGGCAGGCCCGTCCGGGCCGGACAGCTCAGCGGCCAGGGCCGCCGCCTTCCGGTAGTCGCGACCGGCCACCCGGATCTCGCTGACCGGGCGCACCCGCCGCAGCGCGCGGGCGTGGGAGCGCGCCTGCTCTCCGGTCCCGATGATGGCCAGCACGTCCGCATCCGGCCGGGCGAGCAGCCGGGCCGACAGCGCCGAGCAGGCGGCGGTGCGCAGGCTGGTGATGGCGGTGCCGTCGAGCAGGGCAGCGGGCTCGCCGGTGGCCGGGTCGAACGCGGCGATCACCGCTTGGTGGGTAGGCAGCCCCGAGCCCGCGTTCCGCGGGAACAGCGAGACCAGCTTGGTCATCAGGACCGGGCCGCCGGGCAGGTAGCCGGGCATGGCAGCCAGCAGCCCGTCATGCTCGGGCACCAGGGCGGCCACCCGGTCCGGCGCTGCCGCGCGCCCGGCGCTGAGGTCGGCCATGGCCGTGGCCAGCGCGTCGATGAGCGCGTCGATCTCCAGCAGGGCCTCGATCTGGGAACGGCTGAGCACGAGCACACGGCATACCCTAAGGCCCGGCTGCTGAGGTTGGCCCGCGGGTCCTACGCGTCCGGGTGACCTAGCTGGACGTCGTGAGAGTGCGGCTGGCCAGAAGAGATCCGGAGCGTGCTCGCGGCCGGCGGGTAACCGCTGGCGACGACCGTGTAGTCGCCCTCGGCCAGGTTGTCGAAGGAATACCTGCCGTCAGGGCCGGTCGTCGCCACCGCCGCCACGTTCCCTTCGGGGTCAAGCAGCGTGACCCGGGCGTCAGGCACGGAGGTGCCGGCGGCGGTGCGCGCGGCGCCCTCGACCCGCGCGCCGGCGCGCAGTTCCGCGTCCCGCGTGGTTTCCTCTCCGTCAGCAACGACCACCTCGAGTGCCGCCGGCTGGCAGGAGGGGGCACTCAGGGCGAGCGTGTAGCGGCCGGGCGCCAGGTCCGCCAGCAGGTACCGGCCCGTTTCCCCGGTGTCGCCGCCCGCCACCACCTCGCCGCGCAGGTCCGCAAGCGTGACGGTCACACCGGCCAGCGGGGAGCCCGTTCCCGCCGCGCGCACCGTCCCGGTCAGCCGGGAGGCGCCGGGGAGCAGCACGTCGACCGCCACCGGCTGGCCGCCGACGTTCACGGCGGACGCGTGCGGCCGATGGGAGCTGGCCATCGCGATGAGCGTGTAGGTTCCCTGTCCCGGCGCTGATATCCGGTACGAGCCATCGGGGCCCGTGCTGCCCCGCCCGGCCTGCCTGCCGGCCGGGTCGATCAGCGTCACGATGGCGCCAGCGAGCGGGGTGCCGCCCGGCCGGCTGACGCGGCCGTGGACGGCCGGCCCGGCCGGCCTGGCGGTCTCCGCGACGGCTACCGGCGCGGCCAGGTACGCCGGCGCAAGCTCCGCTCCGCGGCGTTCCTGGCCGTTGAGCCCGGCCAGGGGCCCGCCGGCCCCCGCGGCCGCGACCGCCGCGTCAGCCGGTGCCGCCTCGGTGCCCACGGTGGTGCGGAGCCGTATTTCCTTGAGGAAGAACGACAGCACGAATGCGGCGCCGAGCACCGGGACCAGCCACAGGAAGATGGGCGGCAGCGCGTAGGAGTACGCCGTGACCAGCGCGTGCTGCACCGGGGGCGGGAACCCGGAGAGTTCCTTGGGCGTCAGTGACTGGACGTTGGGCACATGAGCGCCCGCGCCGGGCGGCAGCAGGTGCGCGACCTTGCTGGTCAGCCTGCTGGCGAACAGCGCTCCGACGATCCCGCTGCCGACCGTGCCGCCGATCTGGCGGATGTAGTTGCTGGCCGCGGTCGCCGAGCCGAGGTCCTCCCGCGCGGCGGCGTTCTGCACGACCAGCACCAGGATCTGCATCATCAGGCCGATGCCGAGGCCGAGCACGGCCATGTAGATACCGTTCTCCACCCGGGTGGAGGTGGCGCTCATCCGGGACAGCAGGTACAGGCCGCCGGCGGCGACCGCGGTTCCCAGGATGGGGAAGACCTTGTACCTGCCCGTGGCGGAGACGATGGCCCCGGAGCCGATCGACGACACCAGCAGGCCGCCGACGAGCGGCAGCATCAGCAGGCCCGACACGGTCGCGCTCACGTGGTCGACCATCTGCAGGAAGAACGCGATGTAGCTGACCGCGCCGAACATCGCGATCCCGACGGCCAGCCCGATCAGCCCCGCGATGTTGAAGATGCTGCTGCGGAACAGATGCAACGGGATGACCGGCTCTGCCGCATGCCGTTCAGCGAGCACGAACAGCGCCGTCAGCACGACGAAGCCCGCGCCCAGGCCGATGATCTCGCGGGAGTGCCACGAGTATTTGGTGCCGCCCCAGACGCTGAAGAACACGATGCACGCCGACGCGGCAGCGAGCAGCGCCATGCCCAGGATGTCGAACTTCGGCTTGTTGCGGTGCTTGGCCAGGTGCAGCGCGAAGATGACCACGGCGAGAGCGACGATCCCGATCGGGACGTTGACGTAGAAGATCCAGCGCCAGCTCACGTCGTCGGTCAGATAGCCGCCGATGAGCGGCCCCGCGACGGTGGCGATGCCGAACATGGCGCCGATAAACCCCATGTACTTGCCGCGTTCGCGGGGGGACACCACGTCGCCGATGATCGCCTGCGCGCCGATGAACAGGCCGCCTGCGCCAGCGCCCTGGAGGGCGCGGGTGGCGATCAGTTCGTTCATGTTCTGCGCCAGGCCGGACAGCGCCGATCCCACGAGGAAGATGACGATCGCGAAGATGAACAGGCCCTTACGGCCGAACAGGTCACCGAGCTTGCCGTAGATCGGCAGCCCGACCGTGGCTGTCAGCAGATAGGCGGTCGTCACCCAGGTCAGGTCGCTGACGCCGTGCAGGTCCCCGACGATGGTCGGGAGCGCGGTGGCGACGATGGTCTGGTCGAGCGCGGCGAGGAAGATCGCCAGCATCAGCGCCACGAAAATAATGGCGACTCTGTTCTCCGGCGCGCGACCGGGTGGCTTGCTGCTATGCGGCGGTGCCGGAGCAGCGTGGTCACGCGTTGCTGCCTCGCTCAACTCACTCCTCCTCGTCCCGGAGCAACCCGAATACCTCACTCAGATGACGTTCCAGTGGCTGATCCCCATGGCCAGCCGTCCACCGCCGCACGGCGACTCGCATTGCCGCGTTCCCCACGGCCGCCATGAGCTGCGGATAGGCGTCATCCGGGGCGGCGCCCGCGCGGGCAGCCACGGCCGACGCCAGGACCTTTTCGAATTCCTCGAACCGGGCGAACATCCGCGACAGCAGCGCAGGGTAACGCTCGACGAGCTGCCAGCGCATCAGCACCTGCTCACGGCGCGGAGTAAGGCCGGCGAAGAGAGCCATGGCGACGTCATGAAGCCCGGCGAGCACATCGGCAGCGTCCGACATGATGGCCGCGGCCTGCCCGGCGCTGGCCGGGAAAATATCGTCGCCGAGGATCGCCTCCTCTTTGCCAGGGAAGTAGTTGAAAAATGTCCGGGCGGATACGTCGGCGGTCGCGCTGATCTCCTCAACCGTCAGGTGCTCCAGGCCGCGTTCGAGTGCGAGCTGCAGGGCCGCATCATGCAGCGCACGCCGTGTG
>JAIRTY010000569.1 GCA_031254715.1 Nocardiopsaceae bacterium
CTACACGCCGCTCTCCCGATCTCCGACCTCCCGGCGCACCGCCTCCATGGCCTGCCGCGCCCCCGCGTCGCCGGCCGCGGTGGTGCGAGGGCCGGCGGCGCCCGGGTTAGCGGCGGCGCCGGGGTCAGCGGCTCCGGCCCCGGCTCCGGAGTCACCGGTGGCGCCGGGGCCGGCCACGTCGAGCCCGGGGGACTGCGGGAATTCGGCAGTCACTGGCTCAGCACCTGCCTTTCCAATGTGTCGAGATCGGCCGCGAGAGCCACCAGCGCGGCGTCGTCGCGCGGGTCCGGCCCGAACAGGAGGGTCTGGATCTGGCCGGGCCCGCGCCCGGTCCGGGTGCCAAGATCATGACAGATTACGTCCGGCGGTGAGCCTGGCGGCAGCCCGAGCCTGGCCGTGATCCGCGCCGCGGCCGCCTCGCGAAGCGCGGCAGCTGCCCGGTCCCGGGCCCGCCGCGCCCGGTAGAGCCTGCCATGACCGGTCACCGTCTCGGCGGCACGGACGATGACCGGCAGCGGCTCCGCGATCAGCGGGCCGAACCGCCGGGCCCGCCATAGCGCAGCCAGCAGCACCACCGCACCCAGCTGGGCCATCACCGCGAGCACGCCTGGGGGGAGCAGGCTGGTGAGCGACCGGGCGCCGGAAGCCGTCGTGCCCGGGGCGCCGGGCATCGGCACCAGCCACACCACCCGCGAGGAAGGAGCCAGCAGGTTCAGCGCGAGCGCAGCATTCCCGTCCCGGCCCAGGCTGGCGTTGGTCAGCACGTCGCCGCTGCCCAGCACCGTGATCGTCCGCCCGGCGCGGACGTAGCGCACCAGCGCCGGCAGCCCCGCACCGGGGACGGTGCGACCAGCTGTCACCGGCCCCGGCTGGCCTGCCGCCCGGCGCCCGGCCGGGTAGCACCGCCAGGTGCCGGGCTGGGCAGCCGCATCCGCGGTGAGGCGCAGCAGCAGCCCGCCCAGCTCGGCGCCGCCGGCGAGCCGCGCGGCTGGCAGCCCGCAGCCAGGCGGCAGGCTCCGCACCGGGGCCGTTCCGCCGGGCCTCACCTCGGGCGCGAGGTCGGCCAGCGCGGCCCGGGTGGGCGCCACCAGCAGCAGCCCGGTGCGGAGCCGGGCAAGCGCGGTCAGCGACCCGCGGCTGAGCAGGCCCGGGTCGGTGACCACCAGCGTGCTGCCGGCCGCGCGCGCCTCCCTGGCCGCGGCAGCGGCGGTGATCACCCTGGTCACCGGCTGGCCCCGGCGTGCCAGCAGCGCGGCCAGGGCGTGCGTGCCGCGAGGGCTGGCGTCGCCGGGGTCGAGCAGCCCGTGTGGTCCCCTGGCAGGCTGCAGCAGGGCGACGACCACGCCGGCGACCAGGATCAGCCCGGCGACCACGGCCGGTCCGCGCCACCTGCGCCAGGCGGACGCCGTCGGCCCCGCCCCGGCTCCAGCCCTGGTCCCGTCCCCGGCTCCGCGTCCGTCCCCGGCTCCGCGTCTGTCCCCGGCCCCGCCCGTTGCCTCGTCCGTCGCCCCGCCCCCGGTCACGGCCGGCGCTGCGTCCGCGGCCACGCTCATCGCCCCGTTCCCGGTCACGGCGGCGCGCCGCCTACCGGGAGGGGCGGGTGCTGCGGGTCCTGCTGGCCTTCCCCGGCCTGTCTGGAAGCCCGGCCCGCGCTCTCGGCGACCCGGCTGCCCAGCTCACGGACCTGCTGGTAGCCCGCTGCGGTGCCCGGCCGGTGCCCGTAGCACACCTCATCGAAAGCCACGGCGGCGCTGCGCAGCGCCCCGGCCAGAGCCGGCATGACCTGCCCGGCCTCGGCCGCGAGCTCATCGGCGGTCCGGCCCCGGCGCGCTGGCAGCACGGCCCGTTCGTCCAGCTCGGCCGCGATGGCCCGCACGCTCTCGCGAATGGCGCCCGCGTAATCACCGGCCTCCGCCAGCCGCGCTGCCTCCCGCCGGTGCTCGGCGGCCGTGCGAAGCGGCGCCCCGGCCGCCACCGGCACGGCCCGGCGGTGGGCCCGGCCGACGGGCCCGAGCCAGGCCATGATGGCCCCCGCCGCCAGCACCACCAGCGCCGCCAGCGCGACCACTGCCCACCAGCCGCCCGGCACCGGCCCGTTGCCGGGGAACAGCCGGTCCAGCCAGCGGAGAATCGCGCCAAGGACCCGCCCGGCCAGCGACTGTTGCGGGTGGTAGATGCGCTTGGTGAGTTCCTCCCTGGCCAGCCGCTGCGCCGCCGCCCGCCCGGTGAGGGGGGCGCCGCCCGCCGGAGCGGTCAGCGCGGCGATGAGAGGGCCGGGGATCACCACGCGGAAGGCGTGCCTGCGGGAGGTGGCGGTGCCGTCCCGCCCGGGCCGGACGACAGGCCAGGACCTGGCGGCGCGGGCGGTGGCGGCCCGCCGCCAGGGCGCCACACAGAGGCGAACTCGTCTCCTGCCAGCTGGCCGCCGCTGGCCGCCGACTGCAGCACCAGGTCGAGCCCTTCCCGCCGCATCCGCAGGTCCACGTAGAGGAGCACGGTCACGCCCGCCGACACCGGGCGGGTGACGGTCCCGGCGATGATGCTGCCGATGGCAGTGACGATCAGGGCGGTTATGCTCTGGCCGGCGAACTGGGTGACGGCACCACCGGGCCCGAACGGGCCCGCCGGAGCGCCTCCCGCAAAGCCGGCGATGAGGCTGAAGGGAAGCTGCAGCACCGTGGCGGCCACCGCCACGATGAGCCCGGCCAGCAGCGTGATCCCGAACACCCGCCAGAAGCTGCCACGCACCAGCCGCCACGACCGCTTCAGCGCCGTCCCCGGCCCTAGCCGTTCCAGCACCACCACCGGCCCGGCCAGCTGAAACATGGTCACGAACCAGATCGTCAGGCACAGCGCGGGGATCCCGCCCAACACCCCGATGACCGCTATCCCAGCCGCTGGGCTGCCGGCCACCGCCACCACGGCCAGCAGCCCCCCCAGCACCGCCCACGGGGCCGCCGCACACAGAAAGATGAGCACGACCGACCCCAGCAAGGCCAGCAGCCGGGGACGGACCAGCCGCCACGCCCCGCCCGGGGTGATCTTGTGGCCGAGCACGCCGCGGCCGATCACCGCGGTGAGGAGCCCGGTGAGCAGGATGTTCACCACGAAGGCGAGCACCACTGCCAGCCCGGCCGCAGGCAGCGCCACCGAGGCCAGCCGGGACAGGTAGCTCGTCATCTGTTCTGGCGTTGGCTGCGGCGGCAGGCTGCCGAGCCCCTGGGCCGACTGGGACAGGATCCCGTTGACCGCGGCTGAGATGACCCCTGAGATCGTCAGCAGCACCGCCGCGATCCCCAGCGTGGCCCTGGGATTACGGCGGATCGAGGTGAAGGCGCCGTCCAGGATCTCCCCGACGGCCAGTGGCCGCAGCGCGATCACGCCCGGCTTGGGCGCCTGCGGGCCCGGCGGCGGCCGCCAGCGCCCGCCCTGCCCGTATCCCGGCTGGCCGTAGCCGCCGGGGCGCCCGTAGCCGCCCGGTTGCCCGTAGCCGCCTTGCTGGCCGTAGCCCCCGGGCTGGCCGTAGCCGCCGGGCTGCCCGGGCCCGCCGCCGGGCGGGTATCCGTACCCCCCGCCCGCCGGGTCCGGGCCGCCGGGCTGGCTGGGCGGCGGGAACCAGGGCTGGACCGGTTCCGGCTGCCCGTCCGGCCCGTCCGTGCCCTGCGACCGGTCCTCTGTCATCTGTCTCCCTGGGCCGCGCCACCGCACCGCGGCGGCGCTCCGCCGTCACGCTGGCGCCCATACTGGCACGAAGCAGGAGGGCACTGAAGGGCGAGCAGCGGAACGGGATGGTGCCAGGCCAGCGCCGTCCCCGGCCGCCAGGTCGACCATCGCCGCTCACCGAGGCACACTCAGAGGCGTGGGGCTTGCCGCGTTGCGCTGGGCCGATCCTCCCGAGGGACCGGCCATCGTGCTGCTCGACCAGGTCAGGCTGCCCGCCGTGACGGCGGAGGTCTGCTGCCGCGACGTCCCGGCCCTGGCGGCCGCGATCCGCAGGCTCGCGGTGCGGGGTGCCCCGATGCTGGGAATCGCCGGAGCGTACGGCGTGGCACTGGCCGCCTACGCCGGCGATGACGTAGCGGCCGCCGCTGACATGCTGGCCTCGGCCCGGCCCACCGCCGTGAACCTGGCCTGGGGCGTCCGCCGGGCGCTGGCCGCCTACCAGGCAGCGATGCGGGCCGCCCCGCCGGACGGGAGCCGGGTGCTGGCCGCCGCGGCCGCGCTGGCGCAGGCGCGGGCGATCGAGGCGGCGGATGCCGCGGCCAGCGAGGCGATGGCGGCCCATGGCCTGGGCCTGATCGGGGAGCACGCCCGGATCCTGACCCACTGCAACACCGGGGCACTGGTCTCAGGTGGCCAGGGAACGGCCTTCGGGGTGATCATGGCGGCGCACCGGGCTGGCCGGCTGGCCCGGCTCTGGGTGGACGAGACCAGGCCGCTGCTGCAGGGGGCAAGGCTCACCGCCTACGAGGCCCGGCAGGCGGGGATGCCGTTCCAGGTCCTGCCGGACGCGGCGGCGGCGTCGCTGCTGGCGGCGGGGGAGGTTGACATCGTGCTGGTCGGCGCCGACCGGATCGCCGCCGACGGCAGCGTGGCGAACAAGGTCGGGACCTACGGGCTGGCGGTGCTCGCCCGGCACCACCAGGTGCCGTTCGTGGTGGTCGCACCGGTCTCCACGATCGACTTCGCCGCCGCGGGTGCCGGCGCCATCGTGGTGGAGCACCGTCCGGCCAGCGAGGTCACCGAGATCGCAGGGACGCCGGTGGCCCCGGCCGGCAGCGAGGCCTACAACCCTGCCTTCGACGTCACGCCGGCCCGCCTGGTGACCGCGCTGGTAACTGAACGAGGGGTAACACAGCCGGTCAATGCGGGTATGCTGCGCGTCCTGGGTGCTGAATCGGCCGTTGACGATGGTGCCCTTGCCAGTATTCCCGTGGAACGATGAGGGCCATGAAAGGACGCGTGCTGGTCGTCGACGACGACGCTGCTCTCTCCGAGATGCTGGGCATCATGTTGCGCGGGGAGGGTTTCGAGCCGACTTTCGTCGCCGACGGTGACCACGCCATGGACGCCTTCCGCCAGACTCACCCCGACCTGGTCCTGCTTGACCTGATGCTGCCAGGCCTGGACGGCATCGACGTCTGCCGCCAGATCCGCACCGAGTCCGGGGTCCCGATCGTCATGCTCACGGCCAAGAGCGACACCGTGGACGTCGTGCTCGGCCTGGAGTCGGGCGCGGACGACTACATCGTGAAGCCGTTCAAGTCGAAAGAGCTGATCGCGCGGGTGCGGGCCCGGCTGCGCCGCACCGAGGACCCGGCACCGGAGATCCTGGAGGTCGCCGACGTGACGATTGACGTGGCCGGGCACTCGGTCAAGCGTGACGGGGACCCCGTCAACCTGACCCCGCTGGAGTTCGACCTGCTGGTCGCCCTGGCCCGCAAGCCGCGCCAGGTGTTCACCCGGGAAGTGCTGCTTGAGCAGGTGTGGGGCTACCGGCACGCGGCCGACACCCGCCTGGTCAACGTGCATGTGCAGCGGCTTCGAGCGAAGATCGAGAAGGACCCCGAGCACCCGGAGATCGTGGTGACGGTCCGGGGCGTGGGCTACAAGGCGGGACCCGCCTGACGAGGCAACTCTGACGGCAGGGCAGCATGCCCGGAGGTGCAGGCAGCGGCGTGGAGGCAGCAGGCAGGACGACAGCGGAGCCGGGGCGGCCCGGGCCGGGCGGGTTCGCCCGGGTAGCCGCCCGGCAGCTGCCGTCAGCGGCCGCGCACGGGTTCTGGTTCGCCCGCCGCCGGGCCGGGCGGCTGGCCGGGCGGCTGCGCCGCCGCTGGCACAACTCCCTGCAGCTGCGGGTGACCTGCACCACGCTGGTGATCTCCGCGGTCGTGGTGGCGGTACTCGGGTTCTTCCTGGCCCAGCAGATCGCCGGCGGCCTGCTGGCCAGCGAGCGGACCACGGCCCTGATGCAGGCCTCGGACGGGCTCACCACGGCCCAGGGGCAGCCCGGAATGCAGGGCGGGGCGTCTCCCAGCCCCTCGGCCCTGATCTCGCTGGCCGGCACCCTGCAGGCAGCCAGCGGGCCGCGCAACGTCTTCGACGTGGTCATCCTGACCCAGGGGGCAGACGGCCTCCGGGGCGTGATCGGGGACCAGAGCCTGTCCCAGAGCCTCCCGGCGGCGCTGATCAAGCAAGTAACCAGGGAACAGCTCAGGGCCAGGTCAGACGTGCTGTACCACGCGCCGACCAGCCTGGTGAGCGCCAACGGCCGCAGCCGGCAGCCGGCGCTGGCGGTGGGGGCACCGGTCTCCGCGCACGACCAGCTGTACTACCTGTTCCCGCTGACCGAGCAGCAGGCCGCGCTGCGGATGGTGAACACCGCCCTGGTCGGGGCCGGTCTGGCCCTGGTGCTGCTGCTGGCCGTGATCGTCTCGTTCGTCACCCGGTGGGTCGTGGTGCCGCTGCGGGAGGGCGCGCAGGCGGCGACGCGGCTGTCAGCGGGTGATCTTGGCCAGCGGATGCCGGTCCGCGGCAGCGACGACCTCGCCGCGCTGGCCAGATCGTTCAATGACATGGCCGCCAGCCTGCAGGACAAGCTGCGGGAGCTGGAGGAGCTGTCGCAGGTGCAGCGGCAGTTCGTGTCGGACGTGTCGCACGAGCTTCGCACCCCGCTGACCACGATCAGGATCGCGGCGGACATCCTGTTCGAGGCGAGGAAACAGCTCGACGCGTCGGCTTCCCGGTCGGCGGAGGTGCTGCAGAGCCAGCTCGAGCGATTCGAGGCGCTGCTCGCGGACCTGCTGGAAATCAGCAGGTACGACGCGAACGTGGCGATCCTGGAGGCCGAGTCGGCCGACGTGTGCGACCTGGTGCGGCGGGCAGCCGCGGACGCCGAGCAGCTCGCGGCCCGCCGCGGCAGCCGGATCGAGTTCCGGCTGCCGCCGGGACCCTGCGTGGCGGAGGTGGACCGGCGCCGGATCGAGCGGGTGCTGCGGAACCTGCTCGGCAACGCCGTCGAGCACGGGGAAGGCCGCGAGGTGGTGGTCACCGTCGCGGGCGACAGGGACGCGGTCGCCGTCACGGTGCGCGACCGCGGCGTCGGGCTCACGCTGGCCGAGCAGCAGCAGGTATTCGACCGGTTCTGGCGCGCTGACCCGGCCCGGACCCGCAAGACGGGCGGTACCGGCCTCGGGCTGGCCATCGCGATGGAGGACACCCGATTGCACGGCGGCTGGCTGCAGGCCTGGGGGGAGAGGGGCAAGGGGTCGGTCTTCCGCCTCACCGTGCCGCGCGCCTGCGGGCAGGAGCTCGCCGGGTCGCCACTGCCGCTGGGCCCGGATGAGGCAGAACCGGATGCGGTGCTCAGCCTCGCCGGAGACGATGCGCTGCCAGCCGCCGGCCGCCCTGGCGTTCCGGATGCCGCCGGCGCCGGGGCCGGCGCGGTCCGGATCGGCAGGGTGAACGGGCTGGGCGCCGCCGACCGGGTGGCGCTGCCCGCCCCGAAGGCAGTGGCGCTGCCCGCCCCGAAGACGACGGCCGGGCCGGCCTCCGGGCCGGGAGCGGACGCGCATGGCTAGCGGCCCGTCCCTGGCCTCTAGGCGGGGCAGGGTCATGGCAGCTGCCGTGGCCGGGCTGGCCGCGCTGGTGGCCGGGT
>JAIRTY010000609.1 GCA_031254715.1 Nocardiopsaceae bacterium
TGCTCTTCCGATCTCAGCGCCGCGCGGCCCGCTCCCCGACCTCCTCGATGATCCCGAGCGGCTCATGGCCGGGCACCATCGGCAGCCCGCGCTGGCTCAGGTGGCCCTTGTACTGCTCCACGTCGCTGCCGCAGATCCCGCAGGCCTCGATCCGGAGCAGCCCCTCGTCCGGCCCGATCACCGGCCGCGGGAACTCCCGCAGCTCGAACGTGCGGGGGGCCGTCATCACCATGGCCCGGACCATCTCAGTCACTGGCTTCCATCTCCTCCATCGTGGTCACGTCGAGCGGGATGAGCGGTGCCGGGCCGGCCGCGTCGGCGGCGGCCGGGAGGTAGCCCCAGTACTTGGCCCGGGCGCCACCGTCCACCACGAAGTCGCAGCCGGTGATGAGGCGCGCGTAGTCCGAGCACATCCAGGCCACGCAGTGGCCGATGTCGGTGGGGGTGGACGGCGCCCCCATCGGGATCATGCCGCGCACGTCGAACTGCCCGGCCGGCCGCCACCACTCCGGCCGGTCCGGCGGTGGCTGCCGGGGTCCCCGCAGCTCGGTCCGGCCGGTCTTGCGCCACTCGGCCAGCAGTTCCGGGTTGTCGGGGGTGGGCGCGGTCGGGGAGAAGCTGTTGACCCTGATGCCGTACGGTGCCAGGTCCATGGCGGCGGCCCGGACGAAGTTGGCCAGCCCGCCCTTGTGGAACGCGTAGGCGATGACCCCGCCCGCGCCCTGCCAGGCGTTCGAGGACAGGATCGACACGATGCTGCCCTTGATCCCGCGCTCGATCATGGCGATGGCGGCGTGCTTGCTGTTGAGGAAGTTGCCGGCCGCTGCCACCGTCACGGCCCGGTTGAAGTAGCCGATGTCCTCCTCCAGCAGTCCCTTGCCGCCGAGCACGGCGGCGTTGTTGATGAGGATGTCGATCCGGCCCCAGGCGGCGAGCACCTCACCGAGGTAGCGCATGACGTCGTCCTGGTTGCTGACGTCGCCGGTGACGGCCATGGCCTCGCCGCCGTTGCGCTCGATCCGGCGCACGCAGGCCTTGGCAGCGTCGGGACTGATGTCGTTGCAGGCCACCCTCGCGCCGTACCTGGCCAGCGCGAGCGCGATGCCGCTGCCGATGTTCGGGCCGGCGCCGGTGACCAGCGCCACCTTTCCTGCCAGGGAGATCTCCATCCGTGCCTTCCTCGGCGCTGCCCACGGGCGCAGACCGCCTGCGGCGGCAACGCGCTGATAAATGACGAATCGCCTCACGCTCGTCGCCACAAATGACATGACGCTGGGCCGTGACTGTCAAGAGCAGGGGCCGGATCGCGGTCGGTGTGCTGACCGTGAGGGTCGGGCAGCGCTGCGCTCAGGAGAGCGCGCGGTGGGCCGGATGCGGGCTCTTGGCACCCCTCGGGCCAAATGGTATACATGCGAATGTCCCCACAGTCGTCGCGCAATATGTCATAGGTCGCGGGCTGCTCCCCAGGCGTGACCGGCACTCGCGGGCGGCATTCGCGCCCGGCCGCTCCCTGGACCCCGCGCAGGATTCCCCGGCGCAGGTGTCCCGGGCTCACGAGGAAGGTCAGGCGCACGAGCATGATGAAGACTCAGGCGGCGGTCCTGCGCAAGGCTGGCGATCCCTGGGAGATCACCGAGCTGGACCTGGACGAGCCAAAGCCGAACGAGGTGCTGGTCCGGATGAAGGCGGCCGGCCTGTGCCACTCCGACGAGCACATCCGCGCCCGCGGCACCGCCCGCCTGCCGCTGGTCGGCGGGCACGAGGGCGCCGGCATCGTGGAGGCGACCGGCCCCGGCGTGACCCGGGTCAAGGTGGGTGACCACGTCTCCTGCTCCTACATCCCGGTCTGCGGGACCTGCCGGTACTGCTCCACTGGCCGCCAGAACCTGTGCGACGCCGGGAAGTGGGCCGGGGTCGGCTGCCTGCAGGACGAGACCTTCCGGTTCCATCAGAACGGCGAGGACCTGGGCGGCATGTGCGTGGTCGGGTCGTTCTCGCAGTGGGCGGTGCTGTCGGAATGGTCGTGCATCAAGGTCGACGACGACATCCCGTTCGAGCACGCGGCGATGGTGAGCTGCGGCGTGACCACGGGCTGGGCCTCGGCGGTGTACGCCGCGGGGGTGCGGGCAGGCGACACGGTGGTCGTGTTCGGCACCGGCGGCGTCGGCATCAACTCGGTGCAGGGGGCCAGGTACGCCGGGGCCAAGAACGTCATCGCCGTTGACCCGCTACCGAACAAGCTGGAAGCGGCCGAGTCGCTGGGCGCCACCCACGGCTTCACCGACCCGGCCGAGGCCAGGGAAGCGCTGGTCGACATGACCCGGGGCCAGCTCGCCGATCACGTGATCTGCACCGTGGGCGAGATGAACAACGACGTCATCAAGAACGCGGTCGGCATGTGCGGCAAGGGCGGTTCGGTGGTCATCACCGGCGTGGGGTACTTCGACATGGTGCTGCCGGGCGGGATCCTCATCGGCTACCACCGCCGTATGCAGGGGTCGCTGTTCGGCGGCGCGAACCCGCTCTACGACATCCCGAGACTGCTTGGCCTGTGGCGGACCGGCGACCTCAAGCTGGACGAGCTGATCAGCAAGCGGTATTCGCTGGCTGAGCTGAACGAGGGCTACGAGGACCTGATGGCGGGCAAGAACATCCGCGGCGTCCTCATCCACCAGCATTAGACACGACGAGCCACGACGAGCAGGGAGAGCTGAGATGCCGAACGCGATCCTGGACCCGACCGGGGCCACCGCCGCCCGCGGGGTGACCTGGGGGCGGGCAGCGCGGCGGGCC
>JAIRTY010000615.1 GCA_031254715.1 Nocardiopsaceae bacterium
GGGACGCCCGGCGACGGGGGCCCGGCCGGCGCCGGGCTCGCGGCCTGGCCCTGGTCCGGGCCCGGGGCCTGGGCCGGTGCCTCGCCCGGCGCGGCATCCGCGTCGTCGATCACGGCCAGCTCGGCGCCGACGGCGACCGTCTCGTCCTCGCCGACCGAGATGCCGCGCAGGACCCCCGCTACCGGGGAGGGGATCTCGGTGTCCACCTTGTCGGTGGACACCTCAAGCAGCGGCTCGTCCGCCTCCACTCGCTCGCCTTCCTTTTTCAGCCAGCGGGTGACGGTGCCCTCGGTGACGCTCTCGCCGAGCTGGGGCATGGATACGGAGACCGACATGGCTTCCCGTGACTCCTTCGTTAGGGCGTATCCCGTAGATCTTCTGCCTGCTGCGGTTCGCCTGAGCGGGCGCTGTTCACGAGTGGAAGTGCAGCGGCTTGCCGGCGAGCGCGAGATGCGCCTCGCCGATCGCCTCCGACTGGGTCGGGTGCGGATGGATGAGCTGCGCCACCTCGGACGGCAGCGCCTCCCAGTTGTAGATCAGCTGTCCCTCGGCGATGAGCTCGCCCACCCGCGCGCCCACCAGGTGCACCCCCAGCACCGGGCCGGGCCTGCCGTCCGGCCCGGCGGTGGCGATGACCTTGGCAGCGCCCTGGGTCTGCAGGATGACGCTCCGGCCGTTCCCGCCGAGGTTGTAGTTGACGTCCGTGGTCTCGATCCCGCGCTCGGCCGCGGTCGCCGAGGTGATCCCCACCGAGGCGACCTCGGGGTTGCTGTAGGTGATCCGCGGCACCCCGTCATAGTCGATGGGCGTCACGTCGAGCCCGCTGACCCGCTCGGCGACCAGGATGCCCTCGGCGAATCCGACGTGCGCGAGCTGAAGGCCGGGCGTGAGGTCGCCGACCGCGGAGATGGTCGGGACGCTGGTCTGGCAGTACTCGTCGACCACGACGAAGCCGCGGTCGGTGGTAACCCCGGCCTCCTCGTAGCCGAGCCCCGCCGACACCGGGCCGCGGCCTACCGCGACAGCATCAGCTCTGCCTCGATCGTCTTGCCGCCTTCCAGGCTGACGCTGACCCCGTCCCCGGCCTCCTTGACGCCCTCGAACCGGGCGCCGGTCTGGAAGCCGATCCCGCGCCGCCGGAACGCCCGTTCCAGCAGCCGCTGGCTCGCCTCGTCTTCCGGCGGCAGCAGGTGGGGCAGCATCTCGACGATCGTCACCTCAGCCCCGAACGAGCGCCAGACGCTGGCGAACTCCACCCCGATCACCCCGCCGCCGAGGACGACGGCCGAGCGCGGCACCCGGTCCAGCCGCAGCGCCTCGTCGCTGGTGATGACCCGCTCCCCGTCGATGGCCAGGCCGGGCAGGCTGCGCGGTTCCGACCCGGTGGCGAGCACCACGTGCGAGCCCTCGTACACGGTGTCGCCGACCTGGACGGCGGTGGGGGAGACCAGGCGGCCGTCGCCGATCACGGTCTCCACGCCGCGGCTGCTGATCGTCCCCTGCAGGCCCTTCCAGAGCCGGTCGACCACGGAGTCCTTGTACTTGTGCACCGCGGGCACGTCGATGCCGTCGAAGCTGGCCCGGACCCCGAAGCCGGCCGCCTCCCGCGACTGGTCGGCGATCTCGGCCGCGTGCAGCAGTGCCTTGGTCGGGATGCAGCCGCGGTGCAGGCAGGTGCCGCCCACCTTGTCCTTCTCGATCAGCGCGACCTTCTTGCCGAGCTCGGCCGCCCGCAGCGCGCACGCGTAACCCCCGCTGCCGCCGCCCAGGATGACGATGTCGTAGTGGCTGCTGCTGTCCGCCACGGGAAAGCTCCTTGATCCTCTCGAAGTCTGCCTGCGCCCGCCGCCGCCTACAACCGCCCGTCGGCGACATCCAGCGCGAGCTGGACCAGGGCCCGGGTGGCCGCCCCGGTACCGCCCTTCGGGGTGTACCCGTGCGGCGCGCCCTGGTTGAAGGCCGGCCCGGCGATGTCGATGTGCGCCCAGCGCGCCCCGGCCGGCACGAACTCGCGCAGGAACAGCCCGGCCACCAGCATGCCGCCGTTCCGGTCCGGACCCACGTTAGCCAGGTCGGCTACCTGCGAGTCCAGGTTCTTGCGGAGTTCGTCCGGCAGTGGCATCGGCCAGGCCTGCTCGCCTGCCCGCCGGGCCGCCGCCACCACCGCGTCCCGCACCGCGTCGTCGTTGGACATCACGCCGGCGATCCGCGGGCCGAGCGCCACCAGCTGGGCGCCGGTCAGGGTGGCGACGTCGACCACCAGGTCGGGGGAGTCTTCCGCGGACCTGGCCAGTGCGTCGGCCAGCACCAGCCGCCCCTCGGCGTCGGTGTTCAGCACCTCTATCGTGGTGCCGCCGTAGCTGGTGAGCACGTCCGAGGGGCGCTGGGCGGTGCCGCTCGGCATGTTCTCGGCGATAGCCAGGTAGCCGATGACGCGGACTGCCGGGCGCAGCGCGGCCAGCGCCTGCAGCGCCGCCAGCACCGCCGCCGCCCCGCCCATGTCGGACTTCATCCACTCCATCGACTTCGGCGGCTTGAGCGACAGCCCGCCGGAGTCGAACGTGATCCCCTTGCCTGCCAGTACCAGGGTCCGCGCCGCGCCGGCCGGACCCGGGGGCGCGTACTCGAGCCGGACCAGCCGCGGCGGGTGAGCCGAGCCCTGCCCCACCCCGAGGATGGCGCCGTAGCCGCCAGCGGCCAGGGCGTGTTCGTCCAGCACCTCGGCCGCCAGCCCGGAAGCGGCCGCCACCCGCTCCGCCTCGGCCGCCAGCGCGGCAGGGACCAGGTCGGATGGGCCGGTGTTGACCAGGTCCCTGGCCAGCGTCACCGCATCGGCGATCACCTGCGCCTGCCGGGACGGCCCGGCGGCCCTGCCCTCGTCGGCCAGCAGCGTGAGCTCGGGTGCTGGCCGGGAGTCGTCCCGGTAGCGCCCGAACGTGTAGCCGCCGAGCAGCGCCCCCAAGGTGACAGCCGCCGCCTCGGCGCCGTCGCGGGCCGGCAGCGCCAGCGCGATCCGGTCCGGCCGGCCGGGGTCCTGGCGGCCGTTGGCGGGCCGGCCGGCGAGTGCCCGCACGGCCGCGCCGGCGGCGCAGCGGAGCGCTTCCGGGTCCAGCGGGCCGCTGACGGCCGCGGCTGGTGATCCGCCGGGCGGGTCGCCGAGACCCGCCACGGCAAGCAGCGGGGCGGCCAGCCGGCCGCCCGTCGCGATCTTGGTCACCTCGCCAGGCTCGCCGCCGGCGCCGAGCGTCGCCAGGGTCGCCGCCAGGCTGCCGTCCAGCGCCTTGTCGATGTCTTCCGCCCCGGGCGCGAGCACCAG
>JAIRTY010000650.1 GCA_031254715.1 Nocardiopsaceae bacterium
GGCCCGCCGCAGCACCCAGTCGCAGAAGAATACGGCCAGCCAGGGCGCGATCCAGTAGGCGATGATCAGCAGGAAGTTCTCGTACTTGTTGACCGCCCCGTGCAGGCCGAGCAGCGCGACGACGAAGCCGATCGTGCCGGCCACGACGGCGACGATCGCCCGCCGCAGCCGCAGCGGCAGCTTGATCCCCAGCGCCACGAACGACAGCGCGCCCGAGTAGATGTTGAGCACGTTGGCCGCGATCGCGCCGAGCGCGATCGCGAGCAGGGTGGCGTCGGCCAGCGCGGTGGGCAGGTGCCCGGTGAAGGCGCCGGTGGGGCTGGAGCCGAGGAAGGCACCGACATCGCCCTTGCTGATGGTGACGGCGGCAGCGCCCGCGATCTCCAGCAGCCCGCACGACACGAACAGTCCGAGCCCGGCCCACAGCCCGATCGCCGCCGCGCTGGCGCGGGCCGGGAAGTACCGGGTGTAGTCGCTGGCGTAGGGGTTCCAGCCCACCGCGTACCCGAACACCGCGCCGGTGGTCAGCAGGAAGCCGCCCAGTGTCCCGCCGACGAAGGGCGGCGCGCTGGGCTGGAAGCCCGGGTGCGCTTTGGCCAGGATCCAGCCGGTCGCGATCAGGAAGATGACCGCGAGCACCGGGAACGCGTACCGCTCGAACGCGTGCACCAGGTTGTGGCCGAAGAACGCGATGGCGATCTGCAGCGCCACGATGATCACCAGGCACAGCCACTTGGGCAGGTGGGTCAGGGTGTTGAGGGCGAAGGTCCCGCTGACGCTGTTGACGGCGAACCAGCCCACGCCGGCGATGATGGCGTTGATCCCGGCCGGCAGGATGTTGCCCCAGTAGCCGAAGCCCAGCCGGGACTGCACCATCTGGGGGACTCCGAGCCGGGGCCCGCGGGAGGACAGGAAGGCGTGGCTGATCCCCCCCGCCAGCGAACCGGCCAGGATCGCCGCCGTCGCCTGCCAGAAGTTCAGGCCGAACGCGGCCACCGCCAGCACGCCCACGAACACGGTCGCGAATTCCAGGTTGGGCGAGGCCCAGGTCCAGAACAGCTGGACCGGGCGGCCGTGCCGCTCGTGCAGCGGGATGAACTCCGCGCCGCCGGGCTCGACCGCGATGACCTGCTCACCATAGGTGCCTTCCCGGGCTACTGCCCCGGACGGCACATCCTGATCGATGACCGCTGACGGGTTCGGGTCAGTTGTCATAACGGCGGCACCTTTGCGTAGTCAGGCCAGGACGGGGCTGATCATAGGCGGTTCGGGCGGGGATGACAGTTACCCGCGTGTCAATTGTGCGCTCACCCGGCCGCCCGGCCTAGCACTGGCGCCGGAGCGCGGGCCGCGGGCCGCTAGGCTCCGACACGTGACAGATCAGCCGGCCCGCCGCCCGGTTGTGGGCATGGTGGGCGCCGGGCAGCTCGCCCGGATGACCTGCCAGGCGGCCATCAGCCTCGACGTCGGCTTCCGGGTGCTGGCGGACAGCCCGGCCGACAGCGCGGCGGCCGTCTGCCCGGACGTGATGACCGGCGACTACACCTCGCTGGCGGACCTGACCGCGTTCGCGGCCGGCTGTGACGTCGTCACCTTCGACCACGAGCACGTGCCCGGCCAGCACCTCACCGAGCTGATGGCCGCCGCGGTGACGGTGCGGCCGGGTCCCGGCGCGCTCAGCCACGCGCAGGACAAGCTGGTGATGCGGCAGGCCATGGCGTCGCTGGGGCTGCCGTGCCCGCGGTTCGTGCCGGTCTCCGCCGCCGCGGAGGTGGCGGATTTCGCGGCCGGGTCCGGCTGGCCGGTGGTACTCAAGGCGGTCCGCGGGGGCTACGACGGGCGCGGGGTATGGATCTGCGAGACCCCGGAGGATGCCGCTGAGGTGCTGCGGCACGGGGTGGCGGTGATCGCCGAGCAGTACGTGCCGTTCCGGCGGGAGCTCGCCGCGCTGGTCGCCCGTTCGCCGCACGGCCAGGCCGCCGCCTATCCGGTGGTGCAGACCGTGCAGCGGGACGGGGTGTGCCAGGAGGTGGTCGCGCCCGCCCCGGAGCTGCCCGCCGGCCTGGCGGCCGAGGCGCAGCGGCTGGCGCTGACCATCGCCGGCCAGCTGGGCGTGACCGGCCTGCTGGCGGTTGAGCTGTTCGAGACCGGCTCTGGCCTGCTGGTGAACGAGCTGGCGATGCGCCCGCACAACAGCGGGCACTGGACCATCGACGGTGCCCGGACCTCCCAGTTCCAGCAGCACCTGCGGGCCGTGCTTGACCTGCCGCTGGGTGACCCCCGCCCGGTCGCCCCGCACACCGTCATGGCCAACGTGTTCGGCGGGGATGATCCGGATGTGTACGGGCGCTACGTGCACGTGATGGCGGCCGACCCCGGGGTGAGCGTGCACCTGTACGGGAAGGCGGTCCGGCCCGGCCGCAAGATCGGGCACGTGAACGTGACCGGGGACCAGCTGGACGACCTGCGGGACCGGGCCGGGCGGGCGGCGCGGTACCTGGGAGACGGCAAGGAGTGACGTCCGCTCCCCGCCGCGGGGCGGGGAGCGCGCCAGGCGGGAAAGGGGTGAGGCGGATGGATGGCGGCGGGCAGCCGCTGGCCGGGCTGGTCATGGGGAGCGACTCGGACTGGCCGGTGATGGAGGCGGCCGCCCAGGTCCTGACCGAGTTCGGGGTGCCGTTCGAGGCGGACGTGGTGTCGGCGCACCGGATGCCGCGCGAGATGATCGAGTACGGCTCCGCCGCCGAGGGCCGTGGCCTGCGGGTGATCATCGCCGGCGCGGGCGGTGCGGCTCACCTGCCCGGCATGCTCGCCTCGGTCACGCCGCTGCCGGTGATCGGGGTGCCGGTACCGCTGGCGCACCTGGACGGGCTGGACTCGCTGCTGTCCATGGTGTCGATGCCGGGTGGCATCCCGGTCGCCACGGTGGCGGTGGGCGGCGCCAGGAACGCGGGCCTGCTGGCGGTCCGCATCCTCGGGACCGGGGACCCGGCGCTGCGGGAGCGCATGACGGAGTTCCAGCAAGACCTGCGGGAGCAGGCGAAGGCCAAGGGCGCAGCGCTGCGAGCCCGCCGCAGAGCGTGACCTGCGGGGACCCTACTATCGAGGGCTATGAACGACGGTTACCCCGCTTTCGCCCTCACCGACGAGCAGCAGGCGCTGCGTGACTCCGTGCGCGCGTTCGCCGGCGCCGTGGTGGCGCCCCGCGCCGCCGAGGCGGACGAGTCGGGGGAGTTCCCGTGGGACGTGTACGACGCCTTGGTCAAGGCCGACCTGCAGGCGGTCCACATCCCCGAGGCCTACGGCGGGGCCGGCGCCGACGCGATCTCGACCGCGATCGTGATCGAGGAGATTGCCCGGGCCTGCACCGCCACCTCGCTGATCCCGGCCGTCAACAAGCTGGGCACCGTTCCGCTGCTGCTGGCCGGCTCTGAGGAGCTGAGGCAGCGATACCTGCCGCCGGTCGCCAGCGGCGAGGCCATGTTCTCCTACGCCCTGTCCGAGCCGGAGGCGGGCTCCGACGCCGCGGCGATGACGACGCGGGCGGTCCGGGACTCCGGCACCTTCGTCCTGAACGGGACGAAGCGCTGGATCACGAATGCGGGCGTGTCGCGGTTCTATACGGTGATGGCGGTCACCGACCCGGACGCCGGCGCGGGCGGGATCTCCGCGTTCGTGGTGGAGTCCGATGACGAGGGGTTCTCGCTCGGCGCGCCCGAGCGCAAGCTCGGGATCAAGGGCTCGCCAACCCGGGAGCTGTACTTCGACAACTGCGTCATCCCCGCCAGCCGGCTGGTCGGCGAGGAAGGGGCCGGCTTCCGGATCGCGCTGGCCGCGCTGGATCACACCAGGGTGACGATCGCCGCGCAGGCGCTCGGCATCGCCCAGGGCGCGCTCGACTACGCCACGGGCTACGTGACCGAGCGCCGCCAGTTCGGCAAGCCGGTCGCCGATTTCCAGGGCGTGCAGTTCATGCTCGCGGACATGGCGATGAAGGTGGAGGCGGCCCGGCAGCTCACCTACGCGGCGGCGGCGAGGTCGGAGCGGGCGATGCTGGCCGCGGCCGCGGGGCCGGGCGGCCCCGGCGGGACCGGGGACCTGACCTTCTTCTCGTCCGCGGCCAAGTGCTACGCCTCGGACGTTGCCATGGAAGTCACCACGGACGCGGTCCAGCTGCTCGGCGGCTACGGCTACGTGAAGGACTACCCGGTCGAGCGGATGATGCGCGACGCCAAGATCACGCAGATCTACGAGGGAACGAACCAGATCCAGCGCGTGGTCATGGCGCGGCAGCTGCTCAAGGGCTGATGTCCACGTAGCCCGCCATGAGCCCGGGTTATGTTGCCGGACGAGGGGGCGTGCCGGGCACAATGGCGGCTGGCAGGGACGAAAAGGAGGTTCGTGATGGCCGACGCGGTGTCGAAGGCACCGGACGCAACGGGCACGTATGACGTCACCGAGTACGCGGCGGAACTGCGGGCTGCGCCGGGCAACCATGACCTCGGGACTTCACTATGGTTCGAGAACGACCGCGTGCGGGTGTTCGAGGTACGCCTGGCGCCTGGCGAACGCGGGGCGTTTCACATACACGACCGGACATATTTATGGACGGTCGTCGAGACGGGCCGGGGACTGCAGCGTTTTGCCGACGGCACGTATGCGATCCGCGACTACGAGCTTGGTGATACCCGGTTCCTCCAGCATTCGCCGGCCAGTTCCCTCATCCACGACCTTGAGAATGTCGGGACGACGACGCTGCGGTTCGTGACCGTCGAGTTCCGTGACGCCGGCTGAGAGTCCGGTGACGCCGGCTGAGTCAGCGCGGCACATCCCTGCGACGCGCCCGGCCGGCCGGAGATCGGCGATCGTCGTGGGCGGCTCCCTGGCCGGCCTGAGCGCTGCGAACTGGCTGCGCGACGCTGGGTTCGCGGTCGAGATCCTGGAACGGTCAGCCCGGCCGCTGCAGGACCGTGGAGCGGGAATCGTTCTGCATCCCAGCACCATCCGGTATCTGGCGCAGCGGCGCGGCGTGGAACTCGACGCCGTGAGCCTGGGCGTCTCCCGGGTCCGCTACCTGCGACGGGGCGAAGGCATCGTTTCGGACGCCCCGAGCCGGCTCCGCTTCGCCGCCTATGGCGTCCTCTACGCTGAACTGCTCGCCGCGTTCGGCGCCCGCGATTACCACCTTGGCAACGAGGTCCGTGCCGTGCGTGACCGCGACCACCACGCGGAGGCCGAGCTCGCCGACGGGCGGGTGCTCACCGCGGACGTCGTTGTTTGCGCCGACGGTATCCGGTCCGGTGCCCGCCGGGCACTGCTTCCGGAGGTCGGCGCCAGCCTGGCCGGTTACGTCGCCTGGCGGGGGGTGGCGCCCGGAGCTGAGCTCAGCCGCATGGCGTCTGCCATCTTGAGCGATGCGATCACCTACACGATCATGCCGAACAGCCACCTGCTCACCTATCCGATCGCGGGCGGGCCGTCGCGGCTGATGAACTGGGTCTGGTACCGCAACGTCGGGGCGGGCGCGGAACTGACCGATCTGCTCACCGACGATCAGGGGCGGGTGCACGACTTCTCAGTCCCGGCGGGATTGATCCCGGCGCAGCGGGTCGCCGCGCTGCGGGAGGACGCCCGCGGGGTTCTCCCCGACGCGGTCGCCGAAGTAATCGGCAAGACCGCGGATCCCTTCCTCCAGGTCGTCTGCGACGTGGAGCCGCCGCGGCTGGCGTTCGGCCGGATCTGCCTGCTCGGCGACGCGGCATTCGCGGCCCGGCCGCATGCCGCGGCAGGGACGGCCAAGGCCTGCGAGGACGCCTGGCGGCTGGCCGCGGCACTCGCCGAGTGCGACGACGTGCGGTGCGCGCTCGCACGCTGGCAGGCGGGCGGGCTGGACCTCGGCCGCAATCTGGTCCGCCGCTCGCGTCAGGCCGGGATCCGCTCGCAGTTTGACTGCACCTGGCGGGTCGGCGACCCGCTTCCCTTCGGCCTGTATGAGGTCGGTGACAGTGAGTTCTGAGACCGGGAGCCCATCATGCCCTCGGACGCGTGGTGGAGGCCTAGGTGAGGCCCCCGCTCGTCACTACCGCCTGCCTTGTCATTTGACCGCGATCGGGTTCACGGGAGACCCGACCGCGCGGGAGAAGGGAAGGGGGGGACCGCAGAAGAAGAACTCGTAAACCCCGTCGCCTGCGCAGTCCGTCGCGAGCGGGTCCAGGTCGTAGATCTCGCCAATCCATAGCCCCATGTGAACGATGAAGACGATGTGCAGCGGCTGGAAGACGTCGGGCGTTTCATTCGGCAGCACTTCCATGCCCCAGGTATCGGTGGCCACCGCCGCCACTTCGCGATCGGCGATCCAGTCCACACTCTGCAGACCCAGCCCGGGGGAGGGACCGCCGGCGTAGTCACCCCAGCTCCCGGCGTCCCGTGCCCGTGCCATGGCCCCCGTGCGGACGAACAGGAAGTCACCCCGGCCCACGGTAACGCCAGCCTGGCCGGCCGCCCGTTGCAGGTCATCGGCGCCGATGGCGGTGCCAGGCTCTAGCCAGCGAACGCCGCGGCTGGCCGGGATGTCCAGCAGGACACCGCGCCCCACCATGCCGCCGGATGCGTTGCTGACGGCGTTGCGGAGGGCTCCCCTGCTGGTGACCTGGTCGGCCCCGTAACCGTTGTAGATCCGGTCCTCGAATACCACATGGGCGAGCGAGTCCCACTGGGTTCCTGACTGCAGTGGCATGATCACGAGGTCGTCGGTGCCGCGGAAGTGCCGGTCATTGCCGCCGTAGAAGTCGCGGACCGCGGTGCCTGCCATCACGTCAGCGCCGCTCCGGGTCATCAGGTGAATCGGGTTGAACCGGTTGAACCGGCCATTCTGCGGCCCTGCCTCGTCGAATGGAAGCGCCATGGAGATGACGCGGCCCGACCGCACGAGCCCCGCCGCGGCGATGATGCTGTCCGCTGTCACGTGGTTGAGCGTGCCGCGCTGGTCGCCGGGGCCCCAGCGTCCCCAGTTCCGGTGCCGTTCACAGAGCTTGCGCACGTCGGCGATGTCCGGTTGGGTCACCGATGCCTCCTACCTCAGTCCCATGGTCTTGGCGATGATGTTGCGCTGGATCTCCGACGTCCCGGCGCCGATAGTCCCGAGCCGGGACTCCCGGAAGTGCCGCTGCAGGTCGTACTCCATCGTGTAGCCGTAGCCGCCGAGCACCTGCAGTCCCATGTCAGCGACCTGTTTGTACGCCTCGCAGACATAGAGCTTGAGTATCGCCGCGTCGCGGACGGTCTGCTGGCCGGCGTCGAGGCGGGCCGCGTATCGGTACACCAGCATGCGTGATATATCGACCATCATCTGCATATCTGCAAGCTTGTGGCTTACCGCCTGATAACTCCCGATCGGCGCCCCGAACTGCTGCCGCTCCTTGGCATAGGCGAGGGCGTCGTCGAGTGCCGCCTGGGCGGCTCCGGTGCGTGCCGCGGACAGGCACAGCCGCTCGAACTCGAGCACTCTCATCAGTACTGGCCAGCCCTTGCCCTCGGGTCCCAGCCGGCTGTCTTCGGGCACGAAGACGTCGTGGAAGTGGAGCATGCTCGTGCCAAGCGGCCAGTGACCCAGTGTTCGCAGCGGGGATGCGGACAGGCCGGCGGAGCCGGACGGGATCAGCAGCAACGTGACACCGTCGTGCCTGCGCGGCCCGGTGCCGGTGCGGGTGACCGTCAGCACGTAATCGGACACCTTGTACCCGGAACAGAACACCTTCTGGCCGTTAACGACGTAGCCGGCGCCGGCGCGCCGGGCCGAGGTCTGCACTGCTGCGGCATCGGAGCCCGAATCCGGTTCGGTCAGGGCGAAGCACACGGAGATCTTGCCCTGGGCGAGGTCCGGCAGGTACCGGGCCGCCTGTTCCGGCGTGCCGTGGCTGGCGATCGCGCGGGCGCCGTGCGCGAGGTTGCGGAAGACCCAGAAGGCCAAGTCCAGGAAGCCGTGTCCCAGCTCTTCCAGCAGCGCCGCGACGAGTACCGTGCCGCCGCCTCCGCCGCCGTAGGCCTCGGGGACGCCGAGGCCGAGATAGCCGAGCCGCGCCAGCTCCCGGAACGCCTCGGTGGGAGGCAGTTTTTCCTCGTCGCATTTGCGAACGTAGTCACGGCCGAAGTGCCCACGCAGCAGTGTGCGTACCGACTCCCGCAAGAGTTCCAGGTCGGCGGCGTCTGGTGGGGCCGTATCCGGCATCTACGCTCCCGGGGGCGGGGTTGGGGCGGTACCCGCAGGGCCTGCGGGCGGGCCCGGTGCCGGGGACGACGGTCCTGCGGGGGCCGCGGAGGAGCCGCGAACACGCACGACGCCGCGCCGGGCCAGGTCTGCTATCTGCTCCGGCCGCATCCCCAGCCGCCGCAGGAGCACTTGCTCGGTGTGCTCTCCGAGCTGCGGGGCCGGGGCGCTGGCAGGAGCCCAGCCGTCGAACTGCGGCGGGTTGGCGGGGTAGCGGACGTCCCCGATGACCGGGTGGTGGTAGGTGCGGACGAGCCCCCTTGCCGTCACCTGCTCGTCGGCGAACACGGCCGGCAGGTCGTTGACGGGGGCGGCCGGGATGTCGTTCTCGCTCAGGATGCGCAGCCACTCCCCGGTGTCCCGCCGGGCGAAGCGCTCCCGGAGCAGGCCGGTCACCAGTTCCCGGTTGGCCACCCGCGCGGGATTCGTGGCCGTGCGGGGGTCGGCCTTGAGGCGCGGCAGCCCGATGGCATCACACAGTCGCCGCCAGAACTTGTCCTCCCGGACCGCTATCACGAGGTAACCGTTCCGGGTTGCGGACGCTTGCCACGGCACCATGTGGGCATGGGCCGTGCCTTGCCGGGTGACTTGGCGCCCGGTGTTGAGATGATCCAGAGCGTCGTAGGACAGGAGGGACACCAGGCAGTCCAGCATGGCGACATCCGCATGGGCGCCCTCGCCGTGGAGCAGCCGGCCGGCCAGGCCGGCCAGCGCCGAGATGCATGCGAAGACTCCCGCTGACAGGTCCGCCAGCGGGATGCCCATCCGGGCCGGCGGCCCGTCCGGGTCGCCGGTGACGTGCAGATACCCGGCGAACGCCTGCACGGCCAGGTCGAAGGCTGGGCGGTCACGCTGCGGACCGTACTCGCCGAAACCGGTAACCGACACGGTGACGATGCCGGGGTTGCGCTTCGTGAGTTGCTGGTGGTCGATCCCGAGGCGCGTCAGCACGCCGGGGCGGAAGTTGTCGATGACGATGGCGGCCTGCTCCGCCAGCCGGCAGAAGAGGTCGTGACCTTCGGGGCTCTTCAGATCGAGGCTGACGCTCTTCTTGTTCCGGTTCATGAACAGATGGATGGCGCTCTCGGACGCCAGCGGCGCGATTCCCGGGTTCCGGTTGGCATCGCCCGACAGCGGCTCGATCTTGATGACCTCCGCCCCGAGGTCCGCCAAGATGGTCCCGGCGTAGGTCCCGGCGATAACCTGGCCGAGTTCTAGCACGGTGATGCCGTGCAGCAGGCCGGTCATCCGGGCACCATGCCCGGCTTCTCGGCGAGCACGTGCTTGCCGGCACGCAGGGCCGCAAGTGCCGGCGCGTAGTGGGCACGCAGCGTGCCGATGGTCCCGCAGCCGATGACAGCCACGCCCACGCCGCCGGGGATGTGGTGGGGCCGCGGTACGGCCGGCCTTCCCGTCACCGGCCCTGCACCGCTTCCGCGCGGGCGATGATGCTGCGTGCGCGGGCGGCCACGGCGTAGTCGACCATTCGCCCGCCCACGCTGATGGATGCCGATCCGCTGGCCACAGCCTGGTCGAACAACTCGATGATCTTACGTTCCCTCGCCACCTCTTCCGCCGTGGGCGTGAAGACCTCATGGATGATCGGCAGTTGCGCCGGATGAATGGCGATCTTGCCTGTGTAGCCGGTCCGGCGGGCGAGCTGACATTCCGTGCGGAGAGCACCGGAGTTCCTGAAGTCCATGAATACCGCGTCCATGGGTTGCACGCCGCTTGCCCGCGCGGCGAGCACCACCAGGCTCCGGGCCGTCAACAGCGCCGTGCCGTCGCTCGTCCACTCGCAGCCGAGATCGGTCACCAGGTCGCCCTGCTCGCCGGAGCCGAACACGATGACCCGGATCCGGGGGGTGCTCTCGCCCAT
>JAIRTY010000782.1 GCA_031254715.1 Nocardiopsaceae bacterium
CGCCCGCCACAGTCAGGATCCGCGACAGACACGAACCCCCTCCTGTGAGAGCGGAGTGATGGCCATGACCCCGGCTGACCCGAGCGCCACCAGCCTCGCCGCGCACACCGTGCGGGAGATCATCGAGGCCAGCCGCTACCTCGTGCTGGCGACCGCCGACGCGACGGGACGGCCGTGGAGCACCCCGGTCTACTTCGCGCACATCGGCCTCACCGAGTTCTTCTGGGTTTCCTCACCCGACGTGACGCATTCCCGCAACATCGCACAGCGGCCAGAGGTGGGCATCGTGGTCTTCGACTCGCAGGCCGCGATAGGCAAGGGCCAGGGCGTGTACATGTCCGCCGTCGCGGCGCTGGCCAGGGACGGCGACTCCGCCCGGGGGATAGCGGCGTTCTCCCGCCGTTCGGTCGCGCACGGCGGCCGGGAATGGACGAGCGAGGACGTGGGGCCCGGCGAGGGCATGCGGCTCTACCGCGCGACCGCCGGCTCGCACTGGATCCTCGCAAAGGACGGCCAGCCCGACCACCGCGTCCACGTCCCGCTCTCCTGACTTCACATCGGACCGCAGGCGGGCCCGCCCGGCGCACTACGCACGCGCACAGCGCAGCGCGCACTGCGCAGGCGCGCTGGCGCGGCGTCCCCGGGACGGTCAGGCCCCGGCCCCGGGCACTCCGGGTGAGGCGGAGTTCCGCGAGATCGAGGTACCCTCCCGTTACCACCCGCCGGGCGGCAGCCCGCGGGAGCCCTGGCGGACCCGCTGTGACGCTAGCCTCGCCGCGAACGTCGCCAGTGAGGTGCCGGGCCAGATCGACAAGAATGAGGGCTTAGGTCCCCAGGCGCGAAGGAGTGAGGCGGATGACCGCGGGCAGCCCGGTGCGGTGGGGGATCATCGGCACCGCCAACATCGCGCGCGCCCAGTTCCTGCCCGGCCTGCGGGAGGCCGGGGGCATGGCCGAGGCGGTGGCTGGCAGGGACGCGGCCAGGACCGAGAGATACGCCAGCGAGAACGGGATCAGCCGGGCGGTAACCGGCTACCAGGCCCTGATCGACGACCCCGCGATCGACGTCCTCTACCTCGCGCTGCCGAACTCGATGCATGCCGAGTGGACCCTGCGCGCCCTGGCCGCCGGCAAGCCGGTGCTGTGCGAGAAGCCGCTGTGCGGCACCCTGGTGGACGCTTACCGGGTGCTTGACGCTGCCCGGGACTCCGGCGTCCTGCTGTGGGAGGCGTTCGTCTTCCCGTTCCATCCGCAGCTGGAACGGGTCCGCAAGCTGGTCGCCGACGGCGCGATCGGCGAGCTGATGGAGATCAAGTCCAACTTCCACTTCCAGCTCAGCAGCCCGGGCAACATCAGATACTCGCGGGAACTGCAGGGCGGGGCACTGAACGACGTCGGCTGCTATCCGATCCGGCTCGCGGCCGAGTTGTTCGGCGCCGCGCACCAGGCTGCCTGGGCGGGGGCGAACTGGGGCGGCGAGGACGTCGATGTGGACACCTGGGGCGTGCTCGAATACCCCGGCGGGCGCAGGCTCCACCTGTCGTGCGGCATGGGGCGGAGCTATGACACGTTCAGCACGCTCGAAGGCACGACCGGGCGGATCCATATCACCAACCCGTTCCATCCCGGCGCCAGGGACAGTTACCAGCTCGTCGCCCCGCGGTCGGAGCCGGTCAGCTACCCGGCCACAGCCGGCGAGGCGTCCTTCACCGCCGCCATCCGGCACATCAACGCCGTGCTGCGGGGCGAGGAGGAGCCCCGCCTGCTGGCCGTGGGCACCGCGCTCGGCACCGCCCGCGCCCTGCACGACCTTTCCGAGTCGTTCACAGCGCGCCGCTAGGCTGGGCCCCCTGGCCGGGCCCGCCCGGCGGGGAGACCGGCAGGGTCGTTTGGGCGTGCTGAAGCGGGTAATGGGTGGCTCATGAGCGGGCGAGGCGGGACCGGGGACCGGCAGCGGATCGTCATCGCGGGGGGCGGCTTTGCAGGCTTCCACGCCGCCCGCAGGCTGGCGCGGCTGGCCCGGGGCAGGCTCGACGTGGTCCTGATCAATCCCACCGACTACTTCCTGTACCTGCCGCTGCTGCCCGAGGTGGCGGCGGGGATCCTCGACCCGCGAACGGTGGCCGCGCCGCTGTCCGCCACCGTCCGCGGCGTGCGCCATCTGCTCGGCGGGGTCGCTGACGTCGACCTGGACGGCAGGCAGGTCGCCGTCCGCGACCCGGAGGGCAACGAGCGGACGGTCGGCTATGACCAGCTGGTGATCGCCCTCGGCAGTGTCAACAAGCTGCTCCCGGTCCCGGGCGTGGCCGATCACGCGCACGGGTTCCGGAGCCTGGCCGAGGCCATGTACCTGCGTGATCACCTGCTGCGCCAGGTCGAGATCGCCGAACTCTCCGACGACCGGGCCGAGCGGGACGCGCGCTGCACCTTCGTGGTGGTCGGCGCGGGTTACACCGGCACCGAGGTGGCGGCCAGCGGGCAGCTTCTCACCCGGATCGCGGCGCGCCACCGGCCCGGCCTGGCCGGGCAGCAGCTGCGCTGGCTGCTGCTCGACCTCGCGCCGCGGGTGCTGCCCGAGCTCAATCCCGGGATGTCGGCCATCGCGGCCAAGGTGCTCGCCGAGCGGGGGGTGGAGGTCCGCACCGGCACCAGCGTCGAGCAGGCCACCTCGGAGGGGGTCAAGCTGTCCGACGGCGAGTTCGTCCCCACCAGGTCGCTGATCTGGTGCGTCGGCGTGCGGCCCGACCCGATGGTGGCCAGCCTCGGGCTGCCGATGCAGCGGGGCCGGCTCACCGTGGACGAGTACCTGACGGTCCCCGGGCACCCTGAGATCCACGCCTGCGGTGACGCGGCCGCGGTCCCTGACCTGACCCGGCCCGGCTCGATCACGGGGATGACGGCCCAGCACGCCGTGCGCCAGGGCAAGCGCGTCGCCGACAACATCGCCGCGTCGGCCGGCCTCGGCCACGGGCGGCTCCAGCGCCGCCCGTACCGGCATCACGACCTGGGCTTCGTGGTGGACCTGGCCGGGATGAAGGCGGCCGCCAACCCGCTCGGGATCCGGCTGTCCGGCCTGCCGGCCAAGGCGGTCACCCGCGGGTATCACCTGCTCAGCATGCCGGCCAACCGGACCCGCATCGCCACCGACTGGGCGCTAGACGCCGTCTTCCCCCGGCAGCTCGTGCAGGTCGGAGTGGTCAGGTCGGGCTCGGTGCCGCTGACCGACGGCACGCCAGCGGCCGGCTGATCTGGCAGCGTCAGGCCAGCTCGCGGGCTGCCAGGAAGCCGCGCAGCTCCCGGGCTGACGGCGGGTCGGCACCCGGGCGGGTGCAGGTCAGCGCGGCCGCGGCCATCGCCTGCCCGGCGATTCGGTGCAGCGCGTCGGGGCGGCACGCCGCGCCCCTGGCCAGCGCCTCCGGCGCCAGCAGGCCGGCCTCCGCCAGCCCCGCCAGCAGCGCCGCCATGAACGCGTCACCGGCCCCGACCGTGTCGGTCACCGGGACCGCGACCGGGGCTGCCTCGCCGCACCAGCCAGGGGCTGCCAGCAGTGCGCCGCCCGCCCCCCGCGTGACCACCAGCAGCCTGGTGGCGGCGGGAGCCTGGCCCAGCCACCGGGCGGCGAGCTGGCCCGGAGTCAGGCCCGGATACAGGAACGCCAGGTCCTCGTCGCTCAGCTTGACGATGTGCGCCAGCCCGGCCATCCGCTCGGCGATGGCCCGGGCCTGCGCCCGGTCCGGGGTGACCGACGGCCGGATGTTCGGGTCGTAGCTGACGGCCACGCCGGGCCGCCCGGAGACCTCCTCGGCCAGCTGGCGCACCCGCTCCCCGCCAGGGGCGAGTACCACCCCGAGCGACCCCACGTGCAGGCAGCTGCTGCCGCTGGCAAGCCACAGGTCACGCACATCCCAGCGGAGCTCGAAGGTGTAGCCGAGCGCGAGGTTGCAGTCCGGCGACTTGTGGAACTTGCAAAGACGCGGCAGCGGCCGCTTCAACTCAATCAGGGCGACAAAAGGTATCTCGCCGGAAGTCTCATGGTGCTGGACGCTCGCCCGCCAAACGAGCAATCAGCGCCGGAGTATTACGCCCTCGTCATTATCTCGGGCAACGGCAAGGTTCAGTTCCAGTATCCGCTCGATCAGGATCCGAAGGTCCTGCCCACGGATCGAGCGCTTGGCAAGATGATGGCGGGCGACCCCTTTGGGGCCGACTATGCCGTCTTTATTGCTGATAGTAAGCCTCTTGACGGATTGATCG
>JAIRTY010000058.1 GCA_031254715.1 Nocardiopsaceae bacterium
CAGGCCAGGTGCACGTAGTCGTACTCGAACGGCTGGCCGTTGATTCCGTTCCTTGGCGGCGCGAGCCAGGCCGCGATCTTGCCGCGCTCGTAGACTGGTTTCATCAGCGTCCGGACGAATACCTTGTCCGTATCGGTCGGCAGCCATTCTCCCTTGCGCCGGTCCCATTCGCCAGCGGAAAGCCGCTCCCCGGACGGGGACGCCTCGACCGGGGCGAACGCGCCGACCTGGCGGTTGAACGCGACGTGCGGCAGGTAGAGCCGCTGGCCGAGCCCGGCCCGCTCCAGGATCCGGTTCCACCGCTTGACGCCGCCCGCGCAATCGGCGATGTACTCCCGGCGCAGGTCGGTGTTGAGCCCGGTGAGCGCGGACACCTCGGTCTGGCTGATCTGCCCGTCGATCAGGGCGTCCACCAGGATCGAGTCGTCGGTCAGCAGGTGGTCGTCGGAGCGGCGCTCCTCGAGCCAGCGGCCCTTCAGCCCGGCGCTGTAGTAGTTCGCCACGTTCGTGGAGGTCTCGCCGCCGAACAGGTCCAGGGATACCGAGTAGTGTAAGTTCAGGTACTTCTGGATGACGTCCAGGGGTATCGCGCCGTAACCCGCCACGTCGCCGGTGTCGTTCTCAGCCATGACCTGCGCGGTGCGCTCCACCACGCGGTCGACGCCGGTGGTGCCGACGAACATGTGGTGGGCCTCTTCCTTGAGCATGAACTCGCAGGTCCGGCTGAGCGGGTCGAACGCGGACTCCTTCAGCGTGCCGAGCTGGTACTTGCCGTCCCGGTCGGTGAAGTAGGTGAACATGAAGAACGACAGCCAGTCCGGGGTCTCCTCGTTGAAAGCGCCGAGGATGCGGGGGGAGTCCTCGCTGCCTGAGTTGCGGTGCAGCAGCTCCTCGGCCTCCTCCCGGCCCTCCCGGCCGAAGTAGGCGTGCAGCAGGTACACCATCGCCCACAGGTGACGGCCCTCTTCCACGTTCACCTGGAACAGGTTCCGCAGGTCGTACAGGCTGGGCGCGGTCGCGCCGAGGTTGCGCTGCTGCTCGACGGAGGCGGGCTCGGTGTCGCCCTGCACCACGATCAGCCGCTGCAGCTCCGCGCGGTACTCCCCCGGCACCTTCTGCCAGGCCGGCTCGCCCTGGTGCTGGCCGAACCCGATCTGGCGGGCGGCGTCCCGCTCGGCCAGGAAGACCCCCCACCGGTAATCGCGCATCGGCACGTGCCCGAAGTGCGCCCAGCCCTCGCGGCCGACGTTGACCGCGGTGCGCAGGTACACGTCCTGGGTGGGCAGGGCCGGGCCCATCGACTCCCACCAGGACAGGAAGTTGGGCTGCCACGACTCCAGCGCCCGCTGCAGCCGGCGGTCCTCCCGCAGGCCGACGTTGTTGGGGATCTTCTCGCTGTAATCGCTGCCGGTGGTCATGTCATGCTCGCTTCCGGTCGAACCGCGCCCGCTGCCCGGTCCCGTCCCTGCGCAGGGCTCCCTCGTCGCCGGAGGCATTCGGGCGGGTGAAGATCCAGTTCTGCCAGGCGGTCAGCCGCCCGAAGATCTTGGTTTCCAGCGTCTCCGGGCCGGCGAACCGGTAGTTCGCCTCCATCCCGGTGAGGGCGTCCGGGCTGAAGCTGGCACGTTCCTCGATGGCGATCCGCACTTCCTCGTCCCAGTCGAGGTCGTCCGGGGCGAAGGTGACAAGACCGAGCTCCCCGGCCCCGGCGGCGGGCAGCGGCTCCCCGGCCCGCTTCTCCGCAGCCGCCAGCGCGTCCTGGTCGCCCAGGAACCTGGTCGCCAGCCGGGTCAGGCCGTTGCCCATCGGCAGCGGGCCCAGGTTCATCGTGCCGACCGTGATCGCCGCGGGCTCGGCGCCGGGGCCGGCGTCCTCGAACACCCCGGCGAGCTGGTAGCTGCGGTCCGCGGCCAGCGCCAGCTCCAGCAGGCTGCCCGCGAAGCAGCTGCCCGGCTCGATCAGCGCGATCAGGCTGCGGCTGGTCACGTCCAGCCGCTTCAGCGTCCGCTTCAGGTAGTGCACGATCTCGCCGGCCAGCCAGTCCTGACCGGCGTGACCGGCCAGCAGCTCGTCGTAGCCCAGCACCCGGCTGGGGTCGCCGCTGGTGCGCAGCAGCCAGGTGCCCAGCTCCGGCTCGTTCGTCCGCAGGTCCAGGATCAGGTCGTCCAGCTCCCTGGTCACGGCCAGGGTCCAGAACCGCGCGCCCTGCTCGTGCACTCCGGCGATGCCGGCCGGGGGGCCGGCGTCCGGGCCGGCGACTGTGATCTCGGCGACGCCGCGGGCCCGGTCGAGCGCCGCCGTCACGTACTGGTAGCCGATGTGGTCGTCGTCCCGGGTCTTGGCCAGCGGCGTCAGCTCGATCCCGGTTCCTGCTACCGCGGGCGGGCTGCCGGGCGCGGCGCGGCCGGCCAGGTCGCGGGCGCGCTGCTGCACGGTCTCGGCCCAGGCCGCCCGCGGGACCACCTCGTCCACCAGCCGCCAGGCGGCTGCCTTCCGGCCGCCGATGCCCTCGGACTTGGTGGCGAAGTAGTCGGCCAGGTCGCGCCGGACATGCCGCTTGTCGGTGACCCTGGTCAGCCCGCCGGTCCCGGGGAGCACGCCCAGCAGCGGCAGCTCCGGCAGCGACACGGTGGCGGACCGGTCGTCGATGAGCATGATGTGGCCGCAGGCCAGGGCGAGCTCATAGCCGCCGCCAGAGGCGCTCCCGTTCAGCGCGGCCAGGTAGGCCTGGCCCGAGTGCTCGGCGGCATCCTCCATCGCGTTGCGGGTCTCGTTGGTGAACTTGCAGAAGTTCACCTTCCACGGGTGGGAGGCGGATGCCAGCATCCGGATGTTCGCGCCCGCGCAGAAAACTTTGTCCTTGCCGCTGGTCACGATCACCGCCCGGACCTCGGGATGCTCGAACCGCAGCCGCTGCACCGCGTCGTGCAGCTCGATGTCCACGCCCAGGTCGTAGGAGTTGAGCTTGAGCTCGTAGCCGGGCACCAGGCCCGCGTCCTCGGCCACGTCCATCACCAGCGTGGCGACCGGCCCGTCGAGGGCGATCCGCCAGTGCCGGTAACCGGACGGGTGGACCTGGAAACTGACCCGGTCCCCGGTCGCGGCTGCGCTGCCCGTCACGCCTCTATGTTCTACAGATTGGTTCTGTTTCGTCAAGTTGGAGTAGCATATCGGCGTGACCGGCCAGCCGGAACGGGCGCGGCCGCCGAGCGAGCGCCCCGCCATGTCGCGGCGCCACGCGGCGGGCGCTGAGAGCGCGCGCGGGCTGCTGTTCACGGTGCTCGGCGAGTTCGTTCTGCCGGCCGGCGGGGCCGCCTGGACGTCGGCGTTCATCGACGTGTTCGCCCGGCTGGGGGTCGAGGAGAAGGCGATCAGGCAGGCGCTGATGCGGACCGCGGCGGACGGCTGGCTGAAGCCGGAGCGGGCGGGGCGGCGCACCATGTGGCGGCTGACTCCCGACGCCGAGCGGCTGCTCACCGAGGGGACCGAGCGGATCTACGGGTTCACCGCGGTGGCCGGCGACTGGGACGGCCGGTGGCTGCTGGTGCTGGCCCGGCCGCCGGAGGCCGGCCGGCCCGCCCGCCACCAGCTCCGCACCCAGCTCACCTGGGCGGGGTTCGGGAGCCCGGCCCCGGGCGTGTGGATCAGCGCGCACGCCAGCCGGGCCGGCGAGGCGGAGGCCATCTTGGCCGGGGCAGGCCTGCGCGCCGACGCGCACGTCTTCGTGGCCGAGCACCGGGGCGGCGGCGAGCTTCCCGCCCTGGTGCGGCAGGCCTGGGACCTGGTCTCGCTGGAGCAGCGGTACCGGGAGTTCCTCGCCGGGTTCTCCGGTGAGCCCGGCCCCGACCCGCTGGTGCGGGTGACCGAGCTGGTCCACGCCTGGCGCCGGTTCCCGTGGATCGACCCGGTCCTGCCGCCCGCCCTGCTGCCGGCCCCCTGGGACGGCGAGGCCGCCGCCAGGCTCTTTGCGGACCTGCATGCCCGCTGGTCGGCCGCTGCCACCGGGGAGTGGCACCGGATCAGCGGCTAGCCGGCCGGCCCGGGGCGATCCGGCGGGCCCGCGGCGACCTGGCTGGCCCAGGCGAGGTCGGCCTTGCCCGCCGGGGTGCGGCGCAGTTCTGGCTGGATGATCAGGTCGCGCGGCCGCTTGTAGCCGGCGAGCTGGCGTCCGACATGCTCGCGCAGCTCCGGCAGGCCCAGGCCGGCGCCCGGCGCGAGCGCCGCGACCACCGCGATCCGCGACCCCCAGCGCTGGTCGGGGACGCCGACCACGATCGCGTCCCGCACCGCGGGGTGGGTAAGCACCACGTTCTCGACCTCTTCCGCGAACACCTTCTCGCCGCCGGTGTTGATCACCCGGCTGCCGCGCCCCTGGAACACCAGGCTGCCGTTGGCCGCCACTGAAGCCAGGTCGCCGGGGACGGACCAGCGCCGCCCGTCGATCACCCGGAACGTGGCGGCGCTGGCGGCCGGATCGCCCTGATAGCTGATCTCGGGCGGGGCCGGGGCGGCCAGCACGCCCACCGCCCCGGAGCCCGGCACCACGTCACGCCCGTGCTCGTCGATCACGCGAGCGCCCGCCGCGAGCACGAACCGGGAGGTGACCGCGTCGTCGCCGCGGCGGGTCTCGCACACCGCGAACGGGCCGCCCTCCGAGGCGGCGATCGCGTCCCGGCACAGCACGTCGGCGTGCGCCAGCAGCCGCAGCTTCACGTCCGCGCTCCAGGTGACCCCGACGCTCAGGATCCGGCGCAGGCTCGACAGGTCATAGGGCCGGCCAGCGGCCGCCGCCTCGTCCAGCGCGTCCGCCAGCGGGCGCGCGAACGCGTCGCCGACCAGCGACAGCGTGTCCACCCGGTGCCGCCCGACGGCGGCAGCCAGCTCGTGCGGGTCGTAGGAGCG
>JAIRTY010000202.1 GCA_031254715.1 Nocardiopsaceae bacterium
GTAGGTGTTCTCGCCGTAGAGCCGCTCACACGAGCCTGCGAGATCCTCGGCGGACAGGATTCGCCCGGCTTCCCAGCGGCGGAACTCCCAGCCGACCTCCAGCGTGACGGCGCGATCAAGGAACCGGTCCGCCGCGCCCAGCCGCCGCAGCAGCCGGACCGCATTGGGCGCGGCCACCAGGCCGGCGCCGACCTCCGTCAGCTCCGGAGCCTGCTCATAGACCGCGCACGGCAGCCCCGCCCGGTGCAGGAAAGCGGCCGCTGCCAGGCCGCCGATGCCGCCGCCGACAATGGCGATCCGGGGAGCGCTGGCAGCTGACGCGGTGACCATCGGTGCGCTCGGTTCCCTTCCTGAGGTCCGGCCGAGGTCCGGCCCATGGTGCTATGGCGATGCTGCCGTGTGCCGGCTCCGCGCGGGGCAGGGGCGTCCATTGAATGAACAAGGCCCGCCTGCCTAATCTGGGTCGCATCGGCGCCGGGGGAAAGCGGAGGGGGTCATGCCACGGACGAGCGAGCCTGGTCGCAGCGTCAGTTCCCGGCTGCTGCAGGTGCTCTTCGCCTTCCAGGCGGGCCGCAGCCGGATGACCCTCACGGAGCTGGCCCGGCGAACCGGCCTGCCGCCCGCGACAACGCGCCGGCTGGCGTTCGAACTGGTGCGGGCAGGGGCGCTGGACCGGGCAGCGGACGGCACGCTCACCATCGGGACGCGGTTGTGGCAGCTGGGCACGCTCGCCCCCCGGACCGAGCCGCTCCGGACCCTGGCATTCCCGTTCCTGGAGGATCTGTACACGGCGCTGCATCAGCACGTCCAGCTGGCGGTGCTCGAGGGACCCCACGCCCTCATCGTCGAGCGCCTGTCGGCTCCCGGCGCCGTCACCCTGGTGTCCGGGGTGGGCGGGTACCTGCCCCTGTACAGCTCGGCCGTGGGCAAGGTGCTGCTCGCCCACGCCGGCAGCGGCCTGTTCGACGCCGTGGTGACGCGCGGACTCAGCCGGCTCACCCCGCAGACGATCACCGACCCCGCCCGGCTGCGCAGCGAGCTCGCGGAGTGCCGGCGGACCGGAATGGCCACCGTGGCGGGGGAGACCACCGACGGCGTGGACTCGGTCGCCACGCGGATCGTGGCTGCCGCGGGGCAGGTCGTCGCGGCGCTGTCGGTCGTCATCAGAGCCGGATCCGTGCCGACGGGGACCGTCGTGCCGGCGGTCATCGCCAGCGGTCTCGGCATCTCCCGGCAGCTTGGCTGGAGCCCGGGAGTTCGGCTGCAAGAGGGCGCTCCGGCGGGCTGACCCTGGGTCACGTGCCGCCGCTGCGCTCAGGGTGAGTTGGGGCGAAGTGCTGGGGAAACGCCAGGTTGCGGCACCGCTGATAGCGCAGCGCGCCGCACACCGGGCAGTCAGACTGGCTCACCGCCGGTTCCAGCCGGGCCAGGGTGTCGGCGTCCAGCTTGCGGGGCTCCGGCTCGGCGGGAAGCCGCAGCGGCCCTCGCAGCGCCAGTTCGGACACGAACCGCTGGTATTCGGGTTCGCACTCATCGCAACGGCAGCCTCGCGCCCAGGCCAGCAGCGTGCCGTGCGGCGGCAGCGCGGGCGGCAGGTTGCTCCAGGCGGTCACCTCTCCACGGTAGGACAGCGGTTCGCCGGCTCCTTACCGCACCGCTGCGGCGATGGCGGCGGCGCTCGGCAGGTTCCGGTTGGTGCCGTCGTGGTCGTCCCGGCTGCACTTTCGTGCCGTGCCGTCGCCGGCAGAGATTCCCCCCGCTGCCGCACCTTCGGGTGACGCCCGGCTTGCCGGCCGTCCGTAGCGTGCCCGGTGAACACCGCGTGCACCGGGCCGCGGGAATGGCCAGGCCGGCCCGCAGGCCCGGTGGTGATGAAGGAGAGGTCACATGAGCTTTACCAGCGCAAGACCGACCGCGAACTGCCGGTCATCCGCCTGGTATCGCCATCCGGCTGACGGAACTGGTCACGGCCGGTCGGCCCAGGCGCATTCGGCTGCGCCGGGGGAGCGGCGTGGCCCTGGCCGACAGGGCCACGCCGTGACGTTTATCATCGCGAAGCGGCGACATCGGGATCTGGCCCGGCGGGTCCGGGACCGACGAGGCTTGGTGACATGGCAGGGCGGCGATCGCGGTCGCCTTCGGAGGGCATGGACGAATAAGGAGCAACCATGCCAACCCGAGAGACCGTTCCGATCGGCGCGCCCTGCTGGATCGAGCTGACGACCTCAGCCCCCGGGCACGGGTGCCATTTCTACACCGAACTGTTCGGATGGACCACGGCAGATGAGCCGCAGCTCGGCTCGGACATGCACTTCCGCAAAGACGGCTTGCCCATCGCCGGCTACCGGATCCGCCCGCCAGGCCCGTCGGCTGCCGGCGCCTGGACCGTGTACCTGACGTGCGACGATGCGGCCCAGACCGTAGCGTCGGCAGTCCCGAACGGCGGTCAGGTGGCCGTCCCCGCGACCGAAGTAGGCGACCTGGGCGTCATCGCCGTCACGCTTGACCCCGGCGGCGCGGTGATCGGCGCCTGGCAGCCGCGGAAACATCAGGGCTTCGCTGTGTACGGCGAGCTGGGCAGCCCGACCTGGTTCGAGCTCCACACCCGGGACTACGACCGGGTCGTCCCCTTCTACCGCGGGGCGTTCCGGTGGAACGCGCAGACGGTCAGCGACACCCCCGAGTTCCGGCTCACCACGATCGGCGCCGGTGACGAACGACTCGCGGGCATCATGGATGCCACTCACTACCTGCCGTCTGACATCCCCTCATACTGGGAGGTGTACTTCGCGGTCGCCGATACCGACCTCGCCCTGTCCCGCGTCACGAAGTTGGGCGGATCAGTGCTCGGGCCGGCCTACGACACTCCGTTCGGCAGGCTGGCCCCGGTTTCGGACCCGACCGGCGCCAGGTTCAAGCTGGTGGGCCAGTCCTGACCGGAGCCGCGCCGGTGCCGCCGCCTCCCAGGCGCCGGGCGACGAGCCTCCGCCGTTCGGAAACGTGCCGCCTGACTAGGGCTTACGGCCGACTGCCGTCCACACGGGAACGATGCGCGGGGTCGCGATCGCCGGGCGCCACTGCTCGACCGGCACGATGCCGGGCTCGACAAGGTCCATGCCGGCGAAGAACCGGGCAAACTCGGCGCGATCGCGGAAGGTGTACTGCTGGAAGCTGAGCTTGTTGACGCGCCGCGTCAGATCCGCCATCTTGTCGGCCTCTATATCCGCGGCGGGATGCGTGAGTGCCAGGTGGCTGCCGGCCGGCAATGCGTTCATGATCTCGCTGATTGTCCCGTGCGGATCATCATCGTCCGCGATCGCATGCAGGGTCATGAGCACACTGACCGCGACTGGCTGGGAGAAGTCGAGGATCCCGGCAGCCTGCTCCAGTATCGCGTCGGTGTTGCGCAGGTCAGCGTCGATGTAGTCGGTGACCCCCGCGGGGGTGCTGATCAGCAGGGCCCGCGCGTGGCTGAGTACCACGGGATCGTAATCCACATACACGACGCGGCACTGGGGGGCGATCTCCTGCACCACCTGGTGCACGTTCGGCTCGGTGGGAATGCCGGTGCCGATATCCAGGAACTGACGGATTCCGGCATCGCCGGCGAGATAACGCATGACCCGTCGGAGGAACTGACGGTTTGCCCGCAGCGCCGCCACGGTGTCGGGGTAGGCCGCGACCATCGCCTCGCCTGCCTGGCGGTCGGCCGCGAAATTGTCCTTGCCGCCGAGCAGGTAGTCATATATCCGGGCCTGATGGGCGATGCTGGTGTCGAGCGCCGGGCCCTTGCCGCTCGCTGGCCGCTGGGCTGCGCTTGCCGGCTTG
>JAIRTY010000208.1 GCA_031254715.1 Nocardiopsaceae bacterium
CGTCCAGAACCTGATCAGCGCCCTGGCCGCGCCCCTGCTCGGCTGGGTCAACGCCGCGCAGCAGTGGCTGCCAGGGCCGGCCGCCGGCTCCCTGGTCGCCACCGTGGGCGGGAGCGAGAGCACCCCCGGCGTTGCCGAGCTGGCCAGCCAGGCCCAGTCCTGGCTGGTCGTGGCCGGCTACCTGATCGTGTTCACGGTGCCGGCCGCGGTCCTGCTGGCCCGCCGGGACCTCGCCTGAGGGGCGGCAGCAGATGCTGGCCTTCCTCGCTCTCGCCGCTTTCCTCGCGTTCTGAGCGCCACACCGAAATGCTCAAGCTCCTGCCCATGATCCAGCGCATGCCCCGCCGCCTGGACCGGCTCAGCCGGGCCCTCGAGCAGGGCAGGTTCTCCACCAGGAGCCGGGTCCTCGCCGACACCGGGGACCGGCGCTATCTCACTCGGCTGGCCGCTGGCTCGCTGCTCACCGTGCTCGCGACGGCCACCGGCATTACCGGTGCCATCCTGCTCGGCCACGCTGGCGGCCCGCAGCTGTCGGCGGGCCTGAGCCTGTACGAGCTGCTCTCCTACAGCCTGCTGCTGGCCGCAGGTGCCCTCGCCCTGCGGGCGCTCAGCTCGATCCTGCGGGCCAGGGACTGACCACCCGATCCAGCCAAGAGGAGGAAGCTGTCATCATCTCCGGCGGCCCGCCCGGCGGCGGAGGTGATCGAGCAGCGCCGAGCCTTCCGGGCCGGTGAACCACTGGGCGTGCCCGGTCAGGTAGCCGTCGTAGGCGAGCTCGGTATCGTCCGCCGAGGCCACCACGTCGGCGAAGTACTCGACCTCCGACAGCGCGTACTCGAGGTGCGCCACCGGCAGCACCTCGGCCAGCGCGGCGGCCTCGGTCCGCCCGAGCGGCCGCACCGATTCGTAGCCGTCCAGCAGCGCGCCGGCCGCGTCCAGGTCGGCCTCGGCGCGCCCGGAGGCGGGCAGCGACAGCCAGGAGATCGTGCTTCGTTCCAGCGCGACGGCGAGATCGTGGGCGGCGTAGGTGCGGTTCGCCAGCCCGAAGTCGAACACCGCCGCCACCTGCGCGCCCGGGGTGCCGTCGGTCCAGGTGAGGTTGGAGGGATGCCAGTCGCCGTGCCCCCACCGCGGCGGCAGCGCCGCCAGCAGCGGCGCCGCCCGGCCGATCGCGGGCAGCAAGTGGCGGGTCAGGTCGCGCTGCCAGTCGCGGCCGGCCAGCGATCGGGCGAGTCCCGGCCGCGCGGTGGCCAGGCGCGCCACCTCGGCAATCGGGTCCGGGGCGGTGATCACCGCGCAGGAGCTGGTGAGCACGGCCATCGGCCGGGCCGGCCGGCCGAACCCGGCCGCCGCCCGGTGCAGCCGCGCCAGCGCGGCGCCCGCCGCCCGGGCGTGGCCGAGGCTGGTGAACGGCGACCAGCTCACCGCGTCCCGGTACAGGTCGGCGCCCGGCGCGGTCTCGTGCACCTCGTACACGTAGCCGTCGCGGGTCACCGAGGTCCCGCCGGCCGCCGGCCGCAGCACCGCCGGCACCGGCAGGCCCCCCGCCCGCAGCCGGGCGGCGAACGCGTGCTCGGCGGTGAGCTGGGCGGCGGTGCGCACCCGCGGGTCGTGACGCTTGACGAAGACCGTGCTGCCGCCCCGGCGGACCAGCGCGGCCGCCGACATCGGCCGCGGGCTCCGCCACGTCACGGCAGCTTGTGATCCGTCCGATCCGCCGGTCAGCGGGTATCCGGCCAGTACCGTGCTCACCTCGCGGTCGGTGAGCGGGCTCCAGTCCGGCTCGGCAAGCTCGGTGCCCATGCTGTGCACGAGCAGCCCGGCAGGGCCTGGATCGGCGGTCAAGCGCTGCCTCCCTACGCCGGCATTACCCGGTCAGGTTCAGACGGTCGGTGGCGCGCAGTCCGCTCGCTGGCCCCAGCGGGGCAGCCACCCTCTCAGCCCGGTCGGCCCGAGCTCCCGTGATTGCCAGCCCGATACTACCCGCCGCCCCCGCCGGCCAAGATCAGCGGACGTAATCTGGGACAGGCTGCAGCGGCTACCCCGGAGGAGAGCGTGACCGTTCCGTTCGACTCGCTGTACCGGCACGGGTTCGCCCGGGTCGCCGTCGGCGTGCCCGCGGTCCGGGTGGCCGACCCCGCCTTCAACACCGAGCGCACGCTGGAACTGGCCCGCCGCGCCGCGGCGGACCGGGCGGCGGTGTGCGCGTTCCCGGAGCTGGGCCTGTCCTGCTACACCGCGGACGACCTGTTCCACCAGGACGTGCTGCTGGCGGCGGTGGAGGAGGGGGTGGCGGAGCTGGCGGCCGGCACGGCCGGGCTGCGCACGGTAGTGATCGCCGGCGCGCCGCTACGGGTCGCCGACGGCCTGTTCAACTGCGCGGTGGTGCTGCACGAGGGCCGCATCCTGGGCGTCGTGCCCAAGAGCTACCTGCCCGGCTACCTGGAGTTCTACGAGAAGCGGCAGTTTGCGGCCGCCCGGGACACGCTGGCCACCGAGATCACGCTGGCCGGGCAGACGGTGCCGTTCGGGACCGGGCTGCTGTTCGAGGCCAGCGACCTGCCGGGGCTGACGATCGGGGCCGAGATCTGCGAGGACCTGTGGGTGCCCACCCCGCCGTCCAGCTATCTGGCGCTGGCCGGGGCGACCGTGCTGGCGAACCTGTCCGCCTCCAACATCGTCATCGGCAAGGCGGACTACCGGCGGCTGCTGTGCCAGTCGCAGTCGGCCCGGTGCGTCGCCGCCTACCTGTACACGGCGGCCGGGCCGGGCGAGTCCACGACCGACCTGGCCTGGGACGGTCACGGCCTGATCTGCGAGAACGGCAACGTGCTGGCCGAGGGCGAGCGGTTCGCCGCCGACGAGCAGCTGATCACCGCGGACCTGGACCTGGGGCGGCTGGCCGCCGACCGGATGCGGCTGACCAGCTTCACCGACGCCGGGCACGATCACGCCGCCCGGCTGGCCGGGGTCCGCCGGGTCCGGTTCGAGCTGGGGGTGCCGCCCGGGCCGGTGCCGCTGCGGCGGGAGATCGCGCGCTTCCCGTACGTGCCAGCCGACCCGGCCAGCCTGGCGCAGCGGTGCGCGGAGGTGTACCACATCCAGGTCGGCGGCCTGTCGAAGCGGCTGCAGGCCACCGGTACCGAGCGGGTGGTCATCGGCGTGTCCGGCGGCCTGGACTCCACCCAGGCGCTGATCGTGGCGGCCAAGGCGATGGACCGGCTGGGGCTGCCCCGGGCCAACGTGCTCGCCTACACCCTGCCCGGGTTCGCCACCAGCCAGGCCACGCTGGCGAACGCCCACCGGCTGATGAAGGCGGTGGGCGTGACCGGGCACGAGATCGACATCCGGCCCTCGGCCAGCCAGATGCTGCGCGACCTGGGTCACCCGGCCGCGGAGGGCGAGCCCGTCTACGACATCACCTACGAGAACGTGCAGGCGGGGGAGCGCACCTCGCACCTGTTCCGGCTCGCCAACTACCACCGGGGAATGGTGGTGGGCACCGGGGACCTGTCGGAGCTGGCGCTGGGGTGGTCCACCTACGGGGTGGGGGACCAGATGTCCCACTACAACCCGAACGCGTCCGTCCCCAAGACACTGATCTCGTACCTGATCCGGTGGGTGGCCGACACCGGGGAGCTGGGGCAGGGCGCCGAGGACGTGCTGCGGGCGATCCTGGACACCGAGATCTCGCCGGAGCTGATCCCGCAGGCCGCCGGCGGGGACGGGGGCGACGGCGAGGCCGGGGGGAAGGCGCAGCTGCAGCTGTCCGAGGACACCGTGGGCCCGTATGAGCTGCAGGACTTCCACCTGTACTACACGCTGCGGTTCGGCTACCGGCCGAGCCGGGTCGCCTACCTCGCGTACCAGGCGTGGGGTGACCGGAGCCGCGGCTCCTGGCCGGCGCTGCTGCCGGAGGAACGGCGGCACGAGTACGACCTGGCCACGATCAAGTCCTGGCTGCGGGTGTTCCTGCGCCGGTTCATCCAGACCAGCCAGTTCAAGCGGTCGGCCCTGCCCAACGCGCCCAAGGTGGGCTCGGGCGGGTCGCTGTCGCCGCGCGGCGACTGGCGGGCCCCGAGCGACGCCTCCGCCGCCGCCTGGCTGGCCGAGCTCGAGCGCGAGGTCCCCGGCTGAGCCCGCGGGCTCAGGAGCGGATCCCAGCGGCCGCCGGCCGGAACGCCGCGAACGGGTTGGTGATCACCAGGTTCCTGGCCGCGAACCGGTACAGGGTGGCCGGGCGGCCGCCGGCCGCTGTGGACGGCGCCGCCCGCTCGGTGGGCGCGATCACCCCCCGCCGGGTCAGGATGCGCTGCAGGTTGGTCGCTGACACCGGGTGGCCGAGCGCGGTGGCGTAGATGTCACGCAGCTGGGCGATGGTGAAGCTGGCCGGCGCCAGCGCGAAGCCGATGTTGGTGTAGGACAGCTTGGCCCGCAGCCGCGCCGTCGCCGACCCGATGATCGACGCGTGGTCGAACGCCACCGGCGGCAGCGCGGTCACCGGGTGCCAGGCCGTGTCCGCCGGGATGCCCGGCTCGGCGTCCGATGCCACCAGCGCCAGGTAGGCGGTGGCGAGCACCCGGCCGCGCGGGTCGCGGCCGGGGTCGCTGCGGGTCTCCAGTTGCTCCAGGTGCGCGATGTCGGTGATGTCCACCTTGGCCGCCAGGTGACGGCCAACCGCCGTGCCCAGCCGCTCGCTCGCGCCGAGCGGCCCGCACGGGAGCGACCATTCGCTTTGGAACGGGGGGATTGCCCGCTGCCACAACAGCGCCTCCAGCCGGTCCCGGCGCACCCGGAGCACCACGGCGAGCACCTCGTGACTGAACTCGCTGCCCAGGGGGGCCGGCGCCGCGAAGCTGCCCCGTTCCAGCGACTTGTCATCCATTCCAGTCATTTCCGCGCCCGTTTTGCCCCGATCTCATGACCGGGGCGGATGACAAGTGGGCCAGGCCCGTGGGCCGGGGCCGTGATCGGTGCCGTCACGTGGGCATGCTACCCTCGCTATGAGGGGTTTTCGACTATTAGTCGAAAACCTTTGGCGAGGAGGTGCGGCGATGACGGACTTGGCGGAGGGGTCTGGGGACGGCTTTCCCACGGACGAGCACTGGGCTGCTGAGGTCAGGCGGCTGGCGGGGGAGCGGGACGCGGTGATCCTGGCCCACAACTACCAGGTGCCGGAGATCCAGGATGTCGCCGACCACGTGGGCGACTCGCTGGCGCTGTCCCGGCTGGCGGCGGCGAGCACGGCGGGCACGATCGTGTTCGCCGGGGTGTACTTCATGGCCGAGACCGCCAAGATTCTCGCCCCGGACCGGACCGTCCTGATCCCCGACGCCCGGGCCGGCTGCTCGCTCGCCGACAGCATCACCGCCGAGCAGGCCCGGGCCTGGAAGGCCGAGCATCCCGGCGCGGCCGTGGTTGCCTACGTCAACACCAGCGCCGAGGTCAAGGCGGAAGCAGACGTCTGCTGCACGTCGGCCAACGCCGCCGAGATCGTCGCGTCGATCCCGCCGGAGCGGGAGGTCCTGTTCCTGCCCGACCAGTTCCTCGGCGCCCATGTGCGGCGCCAGACCGGGCGCGACAACCTGCACGTATGGCTCGGCGAGTGCCACGTGCACGCCGGCATCAGCCCGGCCGACCTGCGCCGGAAGGCCGAGGCAGACGCCGGGGCCGAGCTGTTCATCCACCCCGAGTGCGGCTGCGCCACGCCCGCGCTGTGGCAGGCGGGCACCGGCGACCTGCCGGCCGGGCGCACCCGGGTGCTGTCCACGGGCGGCATGCTGGCGGCGGCCAGGAACACCCGCGCCTCCTCGGTGCTGGTGGCGACCGAGACCGGGATGCTGCACCAGTTGCGGCAGGCCAACCCGGCAGTGCGGTGGGAGCCGGTCAACCCGGACGCGGTGTGCCGGTTCATGAAGATGATCACGCCAGCGGCCCTGCTGCGCTGCCTGCGGGAGGGAACCGACGAGGTCCGGGTCGATCCGGGCGTCGCCGCCCGCGCCCGGCGGGCGGTCACGGCCATGATCGGGGCCGGCGAACCGGGGGCAGGCGAATGACGCATCCGGCCCCGGCCTGGCGGGACGCGGCCGGAACGGGGGCCAGCGGGCTGCTCCG
>JAIRTY010000209.1 GCA_031254715.1 Nocardiopsaceae bacterium
GACCCTGTACATGCAGCAGGTGCTCGGCTATTCCCCGCTCAAGACCGGGCTGGTGTACCTGCCGCTGGGCGTCGGGATCGGCGCCGGGATGGGCTTGTCCACCGCGCTGATGCCGCGCATAGGCGTCAAGGCGATGCTGGCCATCGGCTTCCTCGGCAGCGCCGCGGGATTGCTGGCCGCGAGCTTCATCCAGGCCGGCTCGTCCTACCCGGGCGGGATCCTGCCCGGGCTGATCGTGTTCGGCGTGTTCACGGGGATCTGCTATCCGGGCCTGATCAACGGGGCACTGCACCAGGTCACCGGCCAGGACTCGGGCCTGGGCTCGGGGGTCCAGACCGCTATGCAGCAAATCGGCTCGGCGCTCGGCCTGGCAACCCTGGTCACACTCGCGCTCCGCTATGCCAGCGACCGGATCCAGCTCGGGGTGGCCCCTGCGGTCGCGCTGACCCACGGGTACGCGCTGGCGTTCCGCGTCGGCGCCGTCGTGCTCACTGTTGCCGCCGTGCTCGTCCTGCTGCTGCTGGAACACGTGACCGCCAAGCCGCGCACCGCGCTCGCCGAAATACCGGCCGGCCAAGCGGGAGCCGAGGCCTCCCCGGGGGATGCGGTCCCCAACCGGCCATCGTGGTGAGCGCCGGCCCGGCCGCCCGGCGTCCGGTGGAATACACCGAGTCCGTGACGGGATTGACCACGCTATGAGCCACTTGCCCCGGGAACTGCGTGACCTGATCGAGTCTGGCCCGCTAGCTCACCTCACCACCATCAACGCCGACGGGAGCCCGCAGGTCAGCGTCATCTGGATCGGGCTCGACGGCGATGACCTCGTTAGTGGCCACATGTCGTGGTACGCCAAGCTCCGCAACATCGACCGGGACCCGCGGGTCGTGCTGTCCTTCACCGCGCCGCGAGACCCCACCGTCTTCCTGAACCCTTATGCCGTGGTGCGGGCACGAGCCACCATCGAGCCGAGCAATGAGACCTGGGATCTGCTGAACCGCCTGACGAAGGTCTACATGTCCGCCCGCACTGAGTTCCCCGCGCCACAGGGCCCCGGCTACATCATCCGCTACTCCGTCGAGCGCATCAGCGGCGTCGGCCCCTGGGTATCCGCACAGCACTGAGTCACTGAGTCACTGAGTTGCTGAGTCACTGAGTCGCGTGCGGAGTGACCTGCCCCGCCGGGCTGTCGCCGGCTCCGCAAGGGAGGTCAGGCCTGCTGCCGCCTCAGCCGGTGAAGGGCTCCAGCGCGTGGCTGAAGTCCGAGGTGCCCTGGCTGACGCCGGAGCAGATGTTGCTGCGCCTGGTGCCCGGGCAGCCGCCGTTGTCGCGCTGGATCGCCCAGATCGACAGCAGGTTCATCCGCTTCGCCCGGGCGAAGCGCTGCATCGCCTGGGCGTCGGACAGGGACGTGACCTCGGATTTCTTCGGGTAGTCGTCGATGCCAGGCATCAGCGTCATGGCTTCCATGCCCCAGATCTGCGCCGAGGACAGGCCAGGGAAGATTCCGGCCAGCTGGGCGTGGGTGCTCGTCGCCGCGTTCTCGGCTGCCTGGCCCATGTTCACGGTGCCCTCACCGGCGATGTAATAGTCGAACACCATGATGTTGACCGAGTCGACGGTCGCCCCCTTAGCGTCGGCGCTCCGCAGGACCGCCTCCCCGGCCGGCGCCAGCCCGTGCTGCCCCACCGGGAGCGTGTACTGGATCTGCAGCGGGATGCCCCGGCCGGCCGCCCACGCCTGAGTCAGCGCAATCGCCTTGTTCCGCCGGTTGATGCCGGCGGTGTGGTGCACGGACCTGGCTTCCACGTCCATGTCCAGCCTGGTGACGCCGAGCGTGGTGATCACCGATTCGTAGGCGGCCGCGAGCTGGCTGACGTTCTTGCACGAGTCGGCGATCTCGGTACCGCCCTGGTCCGCGGCGTATCCCCCGAACGACGGGATGACGTCGCCGCCCGCCGCCCGCAGCGAGGCGATGTCCGCCGCGTAGTAGTCCAGCGGCTGGGAGGAGTCGCCGTTCCAGTCCAGGGCGCACGAGTTCTTCCCGCTGGACTGCAGGAACGCCAGCGTGAGGTACCTCGCGCCGGAAGCCTGGGCGGTGGCGGCGATCCCGGGGGTACCGGGGGCGAGGAATGTCTCGTAGTAGGGGGCGTAAGCGCGGGCCGGCAACGGCCGGTACGTGGCAGCCGCGGCCTGGCCGACGGCTCTGGCGGCCGCGGCCTGCTCGGCGGCGACAGCCGAGGCCTGGTCGGCGGGTCCGGCGGCGGCCCACAGCAGAGCCGCGATCCCGAGCAATCCGGCAGTGACACCAGGACTGCGCCTCAGGGCTCTCTCCCTGGGCTAGCGAGTCCCCGGCTCACGCCGCTGGGATGCCGGTCTCGGGGACGTTCCATCCGGACACGCTAACAACGGAAGTGCCGCCCTGGCGCCGAACCGGTTTGCCCGGTTATAACCCGGTACCCGCTGGGGGTTCCCAGCGCGGCCTCAGCCGGTGAAAGGCTCCAGCGCGTGACTGAAGTCCCAGGTTCCCTGCGTGATGCCGGAGCAGGTGTTGCTGTCCCTGGTGCCAGGGCACCCTCCGTTGTCGCGCTGGATCGCCCAGATCGACAGCAGGTTCATCCCGTTCGCCTGGGCGAAGCTCAGCATCGTCTGGGCATCAGGCAAAGACGTGACCTCGGTCTTCTTCGGGTAGTCGTCGATGCCAGGCAGCAGGGTCATGGCTTCCATGCCCCAGATCTGCCCCGAGGACAGGCCCGGGTAGATCCCGGTCAGCTGGGCGTGGGTGTTGGTCGCCGCGTTCTCGGCTGCCTGGCCCATGTTCACGGTGCCCTCACCGGCGATGTAGTAGTCGAACACCATGATGTTGACCGAGGTCACGGCGGCCCCGTCGGTGACGGCACTCTGCAGGACCGCCTCCCCGTTCGGGTCAAGACCGTACTGCTCCACCGGGAGCGTGTACTGGATCTGCAGCGGGATGCCCTGGCTGGCCGCCCACGCCTCGGTCATCGCGATCGCCTGGTTGCGCCGGTCGATGCCCGCGGTGTTGTTCAGGGACTTGGCCTCCACGTCCATGTCCAGCCTGGTGACGCCGAGCGTGGTGATCACCGATTCGTAGTCGGCGGCGATCTGGCTGACGTTCGTGCACGAGTCGGCGATCTCCGTGCCGCCCTGGTCCGCGCTGAATCCGCCGAACGACGGGATGACGTCGCCGCCCGCCGCGCGCAGCGAGGCGATGTCCGCCGCGTAGTAGTCCAGCGGCTGGGAGGAGTTGCCGTTCCAGTCCAGTGCGCACGAGTTCTTGCCGGCGGACTGCAGGAACGCCAGCGTTAAGTACTTGGCGCCGGAAGCCTGGGCGGTGGCCGCGATCCCGGGGGTATTCGGGACCAGGTAGGTCTCGTAGTAGGGCGCATACACGTGGGCGGGCAACGGCGCGTAGGTGGCCGCCGCGGCCTGGCCGGCGCTTCCGGTGGCGGGCCAGAGCAGGGCCGCGATCCCGAGCACTCCGGCGATGACAGGACGGCTGCGTCTCATGGTGTCTCCCGGGTCGGCGGGTCTGTGGCTCAGCGGGTCCCTGGCTCAGCGGGTCCTGGCTCGGCCGGTCCCTGGCTCACGCGGGTCCCTGGCTCACGCGGCTGGGATATCGGTCTTGGCGACGTTCCATCCGGACACGCTGACCACGGGCGTAGCGCCCTGCAGGTCAGCCGAGTTCCAGGTGACGGTCAGCGTCTGCGACTCGCCCGGGAACAGCGTGATCTCGTTGCCCTGCCAGATGGACGACTGCAGCTCGTTGTCGCCGGGCAGCTCCTGGCCGCTGGCCGTTCCGCGCCTGATGTCCGCCCGGAGCAGGAACGCCACCGTGCCGGGCGAGGTGTTCGTGATGGTGACCGTCGTGGCGCGGTCGGCGCCGCCGGGCCCGGGCTGGCTGGCGGTAGCGGCGGTCGCGGAAACGGCCGAGGCGGGCAGCGACTGCAGTGACTGCAGGTTGGCGTACTGCGAGATCACGCCCTGCGGCTGGCCGAGCGTCTTGGACCAGTTCACGACGTCCGGCTGGGTGGACAGCCAGTAGACGTTGCGGTCGATCACGGTCCCGCCGCGCTTGAGCAGCAGCTCGACGAAATAGGCCTGGACCGGATTGCCGGTGGGCACCTTCGGGGTCAGCACGTTGCTGACCACCTGCTGGCTGGCCAGCGTGAGGTTGCCCGCTGTCTGGTCGTCCAGCAGGCTGCCGCCGGTGTTGTAGACCTTCGACTCCACCGACAGCCCGGTCTGGGCCGTGCCGCTCAGGTTGTCGACCGTGACGGTGCCGCTGTCCAGCGCGTAGAGCGCATGCACCGGCTGATTGGCTTCCTGGGTGCCGAAATAGCTGCCGGCCTGGTCGCCGTCGCTGTTGTAGAGGTTCCACAGCAGGCTCGGCCAGCCCTTGTTCATCTGCCAGTAGATGGTCCCGGTCGATGGCAGCGGGGAATTGTTCGCGTGCGCGATGAAGGCCTCGAACTGTGCCCGGGTGTTCTCGTAGTCCTGGGCCTGCGCCTCCTCCACGTACTGGCTCAGCCCCGACCACGAGCCGTACCTGCTCGACAGCGCGGCATCGAAATGGCACAGGGTGCCGAACGAGTAGCCGGCCTTGCAGCGGGGCTCGTAGTTCAGGTGGTACTGGCCGGCCTTCGGGTGCTGCCACAAGTTCGACAGGTCGCTCGCCGACAGGAACCGGTTGAGCGAATCGAGGGTCGGGACGGTGTCCCCAGCGCTTTCCTCGCTGTCGTAACCCCAGGCGCCGCCGGCGTTGGTCTGGGTGGAGTCGTTCGTGTCGGCGTGCGCGGTGTCGTACCAGTAGTCCGGCGGCACCCAGTCGTAGGGCCCTTCCTTCTGCCCCGACACCCCCAGCTGCGGGCTGCTGCGGTATTCGGCCGAGGAGATGACCGGGTCGGTGAAGCCGGCCTGCTGCAGCGCGCTCAGGGTCACCGATTCCTGCTGGGCGGTGGGGGCCAGGTCGCTCCACTGGAAGCTGAACACGCTCGGGTGGTTGCGCAGGTTCGTGCCGAT
>JAIRTY010000222.1 GCA_031254715.1 Nocardiopsaceae bacterium
CCGCACTCAGGCACATCCCGCGCATCCAGCGCATCCAGCGCGCCCAGGAACGGCCCCGCGCTCAGGAACGGCCCGCGCCCCCGGCACGCCCAGGCACCACCCGCACCCAGCGCGCCCAGGCACCACCCGTACCCGGCACGCTCGGGCGCGGCTGGTGACGTGTGCTTTTCATGATCGTGGGGGTTTGGGTGGGGGGCGCCCCGCCTGATTCACCACGATCATGGTTTCTGGCCGCGGCCGGCGCTGAGACCCGGAGCCCAGGCGCGGTCGCCGCTGCGCGCTGGAGTTCCGGCCGCGCGATGCGGCGCGATGGGGCACTGGTGCGGGCAGGCCCGGCAGGGATCAGGGTGTCCCCCGGGGATTGTGGCATGGGATACCGGCAGAACGGGCGTGCCTGTCCACAGGCGGGCCGGATCCGCGAGGCCGTCCACAGGAACCGCGCCCGGCGTGCTCGCGTTGCCGACGTCAGCGACCGTGGAGCCCGGGCGCGGCAGGGTGCCGCTGCCCGCGGCGCTCATCGGCGCCGCTAGCGGTTCCACGGGAGAAGCATCATGATCAACGAAGCGCAAGTGTTCCTGTCCGGCTACGTGGCCACGGACCCCTCGTACAAGCTGCTGCCGGGAGGGGCGGCGGTCGCCCAGCTCCGCGTCGCCTATACGCCGCGATGGCTCAACCGGGAGACCGGGGAGTGGTCTGAGAGCCCGACCTCGTTCCTGACCGTGATCTGCTGGCGTAAGCTCGCCGACAACGTCCGGATGTGCCTGCGCAAGGGCGAACCGGTGCTGGTGAGAGGCCGGCTGCAGGTGCGGCGGTACGAAGACAAGGACGGTGCCCCGCGGATCGCGGTCGAGCTGGATGCCAGTTCGGTGGGGCACGACCTGGCCCGGGGAGTGGCGCTGTTCCAGCGACTGCCGCGAGACCAAGCCGACGCATCAGCTCGTCCCGCGGCGGAGACGCGTGCCGGATCCACGGCGGCCGGGGTGACGAACGGCGAGGCGGGCCCCGGTGCGGATGAGGCAATCATGGCAGGGGTCGGCGCCGATGAGGCCGCCGCGATTGCGGCCGGTTCGGCCGAGGTCCCGGCTGGTTCCGGTGCGGCCGGTCCTGCTGCGGTCGGCCCGGCCCGCCCGGCCGGTCCCGATGCGGACAGTCCGGCTGGTTCCGGTGCGGACAGTCCGGCTGGTTCCGGTGCGGCCGGCCCGGCCCGCCCGGCCGGTCCTGGTGCGGACAGTCCGGCCGGTCCTGGGGCCGAAGAGGATGGGGCAGCCGGTCCCGGTGCGGCAGCCGACGGCGGGCGCGCCGATGGTCAAGCGCAGCCGGCCGGAACCAGTCGCAAGCGGCGGGGCGCGACGGGAGCCGGGCGTTCGTCCGGCCACGCCGCCGGGTCCGCGCCGTCCGGCACTGCGGACTCGTCAGCCCTGGACGATGACGTCGTGGCAGCGCTCACGGCGGACGGCAGCAACCAGCCCGAGGCAGAGAAGGCGCCGGTCCCCGTGTGACGGCTTGCCTGGCCCGCGTCCCGCGGGTCACTTCGGCCGCCCTGGTCACGGGGCTGCCGGGGCTGTCACTCGCGGGACGCGCCCAGGGCGCCGAGCAGGCGCATCTTGGGGGAGTAGGGCCTCGGCTCATGGGAGCGCTCATGGCCGTCAGCCGGGTCCCCGGCGACATGGCCGCCGCGGTTCGCCGGTGGGTCTCTGGCGAGAGTGCCCGCTTCGCCGGTGAGTCTCGGGCGAGAGGGGGCACCGCTTCGCCGGCGGATCTCCGGTGAGCAGCGCCCGGGTCCCACGGGTAACTGCTTCGTGATCTGTCATTTCGCTGCCGGGCCGCTATCACATCTCCTACTCTGCTACCGAGAGTGATATTCATTCAGCAATTTCACTACGGAGAGTGATAGTCCTGAGCGGGGGGCTGGTGAAACTGCCGGGTTGCCGGGCTGCCGGGAGGCGAGCTGGGGCCATGGCGGGCGGCAGGTCCGTGCCAGAGCGGTCCTGGATGGCGGTTGTGATCGGCAGTAACGCGGGGATCACAGGCTGGGCGCTGGACCGTGTCCCGGCACAACCAGGTCACGGCACCCTGCTGCTGCTCGCGGCGCTGACAGCCGGGGCGGCCGGGTGCGCTGAGGCTGCGCGGCGGCTTGAGCTCCCCGCTGGCCAGGCCCGGGACCTGCTGGCGGTGTGGTGCCTGCCCGCCTCACTGCTGCTGCCCATGTCTTACGCGCTGCTCGTGCCGCTGGTGGCGGGCGGGGTGGTGCAGGCGCGGACCGGGCGTCGCAGCCCGGCGGAGGCGGTCTTCCGGGTGTCCGCGCTCGGGCTGGCCGGTGCGGCCAGCGCCGCCGTGGCTGGTTTGCTGCGGATTGGCCGCGGCGGTAGCTGGGTGACGCATCCGCAGGCGCTGGCCGGTGCGGTCCTATGTGCAGGCGTCTTCGGGGCTGTCAGCGCCGGCTTGACCGCAGGCGCGAGCCGACTGCGGGAGCCGCTGGCGGGCTGGCGGGAACTGCTGCGCGACTCCGGGACCCCGCTGCCCGACGCCTGCGGCGCGGGCGCGGGCGTGTTGCTGGCCATCATCTGCTCGGTCAGCCTGCCGCTGCTGGCGCTCACGCTGGCACCGGTGATGATGCTCCAGCGGGGGCTGCTGTGCCAGCACCTGCGGGCCGCTGCCAGGACCGACCCGGCGACGGGGCTGCTGAATGCCGCAGCGTGGCGGCGGGAGGCGGACGCCGCGGTCCGCCAGGCGGCGCGGGGCGGGCGGGCGCTCGCTGTGCTGATGGCCGGCATCGACCATTTCCAGCGGGTCTGCGACACGCATGGCCAGCTGACAGGGAACCGGGCGCTGGTCGCGACGACAGACACCGTACGGTGCCAGTTGCGCGGCAGCGACCTGGCGGGGCGGTTCGGAGGCGAGTTCGCCGTGCTGCTGCCCGGCACCAGCGCGGTGGGGGCCTGCCGGGTGGCCGAGCGACTGCGGCAGGAGGTGGCGGCGCGACCGGTCCGGGTGACTGGCGGGTCAGCGGTGACGGTGACCGTGTCCATCGGGATCGCAGCCCTGGCGGATTCCGGGAGCGACCTGCTTGACCTGCTCACGGCGGCCGATGCGGCGCTCTACCGGGCCAGGATGGGCGGCCGGGATCAGGTCTGCCTGCTGCCGCCGCCGGGGCACTCGTCCGATCCGCGTACCTGAGTCCCCTACCCTGGGGAGCATGCCCGAGTACATCTATCAGATGCGTGCTGTCCGGAAGGCGCACGGAGACAAGGTCGTCCTCGACGAGGTGACGCTGGCGTTCCTGCCAGGCGCGAAGATCGGCGTGGTCGGGCCGAACGGTATGGGCAAGTCCACGCTGCTCAAGATGATGGCGGGGGAGGAGCAGCCGTCGAACGGAGATGCCAAGCTGATGCCCGGCTTCTCGGTCGGCCTGCTCGCCCAGGAACCGAAGCTGGACGAGAGCAAGACCGTCCTCGGGAACGTCGAGGAGGGCGTCGCCGACACCAAGGCGCTGCTGGAGCAGTACAACCAGATCGCCGAGAAGATGGCGACCGACTACTCCGACGAGTTGCTCGCCGAGATGGGCAGGCTCCAGGAGCAGCTCGACCACCGGGACGCCTGGGACCTGGACAGCCAGGTCGAGCAGGCCATGGACGCACTGCGGTGCCCGCCGCCCGACTCCGAG
>JAIRTY010000223.1 GCA_031254715.1 Nocardiopsaceae bacterium
GGTACGTGTCGTAAAGGGGGTCCCTCGTCCCGCGCAAATGGACTGAGGAGGACATGATGCGCAAGTACCTGCTAGCGCCGGCGTTCGCCGTCGCCCTCGTGGTCGGGGCGCCGGTTGCGGCGCTCGCTACCGTGAACCCGTCCACCGGTCACCGTGGTGCGCCTGCAAACACCTGCCCAGGCACCGCGGGAACCCCAGGCAATACGGCGGGGGCTGCGGGCTCCCCGTTCAACTCGACCGGCCAGGCCGGGAACGTCTACGCCGGCAACCCGGGCACCTCGTCACTGGCCCACTCGAACAGCACGGCAGCCGTCTCGCAATACGACGTTGCCTGCTTCCGGCCCTGACCAGCAAGGGAATCGACCCTGACCCGGGCGGCGCAACGTAGGTCAGGAGTCAGGCTGCGAGCGCTGGCGTGGGGCGCTGGCGCTCGCAGCCGACCGGGCCTGTGGCCGCCAGCCCAGGGCGCCGGCGGTCGGCAGGGTTCTACGGCTCATGCCTACGGCAGCTCGGCGAAGACGATCTCGCGCTTGCTCTGCTCGCCGAAAATCACCCCGCGCTGCGCGGCTTGCCGCCGGCGCACCTCGGCAGCTTCTGCTGCCGCGGCCATCGACGCCGTGTCTGCCCAGACGGTGCCGACCATCCCGGCGCCCGTTTGCCGGTCGATCATGTTCCGCACGGCACAAAAGCCGGGGCTCGCCTTCATCTCCGGCAGCACTTCCCGCCGGAAGAAGTCAAGGTTCGCCTCGATCGCCGCCGGGTCCATGCTGATCCGCCGCAGCAGCAGCGAGCAGCCCACGGCCGGCGGCTTCTCGGCCTCGACCAGCAGTTCCTCGAACTGCTCTACGCTGACCTGCCCCCCGATGACGCGTTGCGCTTCCTTACGGGACGTTGCCAGGGCAGCATCGCTGGCATCCCGGTCCGCCTCGGTTTCCCACAGCGACAGGACGCCCAGCACGCCACCGGAGCGGTCGGCACTGGCGGTGACGCCACGGAAACCCTTCTGCTCACGCAGCACCGGCGCGACCGTGTCGTGGAGGTACCTCAGGCCAGCCTCGATATCGGTGGCGCCAGAAAACGTCACGGCACGTGTAAACATCGTTGTCCCCCCTCCCGGCCCGCGTCTCCCCCCGGCGGGCCGCGTGCCGCCGAGCCTAACAGCGGGCTAATCGGATGAAAACACCCAGTTCGGACGCGGTTTGCGCCTCGCGCTGAGCCGGGGGCCTTAGGCTCATCCGGTGGCCCGGTACTTCGACATCCATCCGGCCAGCCCGCAGCGGCGCGCGATCAGCCAGATCGCCGACATCGTCCGGGAAGGCGGCGTGATCGCCTACCCGACGGACTCCTGCTACGCGCTCGGCTGCCAGCTCGGCAACGCCGGCGGCATCACGAGGATCAGATCGATCCGCCAGCTCGATGAGCGGCACCACCTCACGCTGGTGTGCCAGGACTTCGCTCAGCTAGGCCAGTTCGTGTACCTCGCCAACCCGGTGTTCCGGGCTATCAAGCCGGCGACCCCCGGCAGCTACACCTTCATCCTGCCCGCGACCAAGGAGGTGCCGCGCAGGTTGCAGCACCCGGGGAAGAAGACCGTCGGGGTGCGGATCCCCAGGCACGTGGCCGCCCAGGCGCTGCTGGCCGAGCTCGGTGAGCCGCTGGTGTCGAGCACCCTGCTGCTGCCCGGCCAGGAAGAGCCGATGACTCAAGGGTGGGAGATCGCCGATCAGCTCGGTCACGTCCTGGACGCGGTGATCGATTCCGGCGACTGCAGCACGGAGCCGACAACGGTCATCGACTTCTCCCTGGACAAGCCCCAGATCCTGCGGCGCGGAGCGGGCGACACCGCCCGGTTTGAGTGAACCGCGGCCCACGCGCCCTGCCGCGAAACGACCTATTTCCGGCAGCGCCGAATGGTGTCTCTCGCTAACAGATCACTGACGGTTCATCGGTGACCGGTCACCCCGCGTGGGCGAGCACGTGCTGGGCGACCTGGGCGTGGGTGGCGAACCATACTCCCTGCCTGGCAGCGATGTGATCGATGAGCTCGGCGAGGACCGCCATGCGCGAGCGGTGGCCGATGACATGGGGATGCATGGTCAGCTGGAAGAGCCCCCGGTCAGCGTAGGCGCCCTCAAATTCATCGATCCAGATGCTCAGCACGCTGCGCGGGCTGGCATAGGGGCGCAGCGCGCTGTAGCGGTCCATCGGGAAGTAGACCGCGTCATCGCGGATCCACTCCACCGGGATCTCCGCGATTCCGGTCGGCTCACCATCGGCCACGATCTCGTACGGCTCATCGTCGGCCATCAGCGAAGAGTCATACCTCAGGCCGAGTTCCCTGATGATCCCCAGGGTGGCGGGGGTGAAGTCCCACGACGGCGTACGGATCCCCACCGGCCGGGCTCCGGTGCTCTTTTCCAGCACGCCGGCGCTGCGCAGCGCCAGCTCCCGCTCGTCGGCTGGCCGGAGGGTCATGGTGCGCTCGTGGATCCAGCCGTGCATCCCCACCTCATGGCCCTCGGCGGCGTAACGGCGCACCTCATCGGGATGCAGCAGCGCCGAGACCGCCGGCATGAAGAACGTCGCCGGTATCCCGCGCCGGGCCAGCAGCGCCAGGATCCGCCGCGCACCTACCCGTGACCCGTACTCTCCCTGTGACAGCTTCCCCGGACCGGTCTCCCCATCCCGCAGCGGGATGGTCTCATGATCGGAATCAAACGACAGGGCCACCGCCACCCGCGCCCCGCCCGGCCAGGCAGGCAGCAGCGGACGACCCGCCCGCACATGCCCGACATGCCCGCGCCAGGTGGCCTCATCCCACTGCCAGGGCGCGACATCAGCCACCACAGTCCTCCCGCCTGGTTACCTGAGCAGTGCGGTCAAGAGCGCATTCAGCTCTCCAGTTTCCCCGGTGCCGAGCATCTCGGCGAGCTGATGTTGTGCCGCTCGCTCGGCGAGCAGCGCGTCAGCGAGGTAGTGCTTGCCATCCTCGGACAGTCGCAGCACGTGTTCGCGCCGGTCGTCCGGATTTCGTGCACTGAGCATCAGGCCGTCGGCGCGCAGTTCGTCGAGGGCGCTGACGATAGTGGGCGGTGCCAGTGACATGGCGCGGGCGAGCCGTTCCTGGGTGCAGGGCTGGGCAGCGTCGAGGGCGACCAGCATCCGGACGCATCGGGGCTTGATGCCGCGCCCGCGCAGCGCGCGTTCGCTGCGGGCACGCAGCTGCTGGGATACCTGACCGATCAGGAAGACAGCCAGCGACGTCAGGGTGCCTGGCAGTGCTTGCGCCTCGCCGGGAACAACGCGCCGCAGTAGTCCGATCAGCCGGCGGTGTTGCTCGTGGTGCAGCGGTGCGGTGAGGCTCCGGTCCGCCCGCGTCGCGGCTGCGTTCAGTTCCGGCAGGGCGGCCGTGCCTTCCTCGGTGATGCGCAGGGCGTACCGGCGGCGGTCGGCAGGATCGCGCTCCCGGCGGACGAGGCCGGCGGCCTCGATGCCGTCGATGACCGAGATCATGACGGTCCGGTTGACGTGCAGGAGCGTTCCGAGTTGCGCCTGGGATGACGGGCTTTCGGCGAGCACAGCGAGCACGGCCAGGTCGCGCAGGCCCCGGCCGGCCGGCAGTGAGGCCTGCAGGCACGCCTCGGCGCGCACGGCCACCAGGCGCGCCAGGTGGCCGGTGTGATCTGCAAGCCGGGGATCGAGCATGCCCAGCGGGCCGGCGACCGTGGTCATCGCGACGACTATAGCAAGGCCGTCAGATTATTAGGTACATTGACGATTAGGATGACTGACGATAGCGTGAGTGCTCCCGGGACCGACTAACCACTCGAAGCGCACGAAGGAGTAGCTGGAATGCCCCGGAAGTGGTGGACTCTGGCGGCCGTCGTGGCCGGGGTCTTCATGCTCGTGCTCGACATCCTGATCGTGAACGTCGCCCTGGCCGGCATCGGGAACGACTTCCACTCGCCGCTCTCGGACCTTCAGTGGGTCGTGGACGCCTACGCGCTCGCGCTCGCCGCCGGGCTGCTCACCGCCGGGTCACTCGCCGACCTGCTGGGGCGCCGCCGCCTTTATGCGGCCGGCCTGGCCATCTTCACCGTCGGCTCGCTGCTGTGCGGACTGGCGACCGGGCCGCTGTTCCTCGCACTGGCACGGGCAGCGCAGGGCATCGGCGGGGCTGCCGTGTGGGCGACGTCACTCGCCCTGCTCGGCGAGGCGTTCCGCGGCCGGGACCGCGGTCTCGCCTTCGGCATCTACGGCGCCGTGCTCGGCATCGGCGCCGCGGCCGGGCCACTGCTCGGCGGTGTCATCACCAGTGGCATCAACTGGCGGTGGATCTTCTTCGTCAACATTCCGGTCGGCATCGCCACGATCGCGGTGACGCTTGGCCTGGTGACCGAATCCAGAAACCCGGCTGCCGCCCGCCCGGACTGGGGCGGATTCGCCTCGTTCACCGGATTCCTGGGCCTGCTCGGCTACGGCCTGATCAGCTCGGCGCACGGCTGGAGCCGCGCCAGCGCCTACCTCAGCATCGCCGGGTCCGCCGCGCTGCTCGCCGTGTTCCTGGCGGCCGAGGCGCGGCGCAGCCACCCGATGCTGGACCTGAAGCTGCTGCGCAAGCCCGCCTTCACCGGCAGCCTGATCGCCGCGTTCGGGCTCAACGCATCCATCTACTCGCTGTTCACCTTCATCGTCCTCTACCTGCAGCAGCCGTTGCACTACTCGGCGCTCCAGGCCGGGCTGCGGTCGCTGGCACTCACCGCGGCGATGTCGGTCGCGTCCGCCGTGGCCGGCCGGCTGACCACCGTCATCTCCGCCCGCCTGCTGATCGGCGGCGGCTTCGTCCTCACCGGCACCGGCATCCTGCTGATGACGGGCCTGGGTCCGGCATCGGCCTGGACGCACCTGCTGCCCGGCCTGATCGTGGCCGGACTGGGTGGCGGCCTGGTCACCGTCCCGCTTGCGGCCACCGCGCTCAGCGTCGCCGACATCGGCAAAGCGGGAATGGCGTCCGGCGCGAACGCCACCGCCCGGCAGATCGGCCTCGCCGCAGGCGTCGCGGCGCTCGGTTCGATCTTCGCCGAGACGTCCCGCAACGGCTTCACCCATGGCCTCAACGTGATCCTGGTCGTGGGCGCCGTCGTCGCCTACGCGTGCGCGGTGCTCAGCTTCATCCTGATCCGGCGGCGTGACCTCCTGCCACCGCCAGCCCGGCAGCCCGGCTCCCAGCCAGCCATGCTCGCCCGCCCCGCCGACGGCCGGGACCCCGCCGGCTAGCCGGGCCACCGCCCTGCACCCAGGGCACGCGGGCAGCATTCATGCCCGCATGCGTCCCGTTACCAGCGAACACTCAGGGAGGCGGCCGGGACTTCCCGGCCGCCTCCCTGAGCTGTACGTATTCCCGGCGGGCAGCTGGCCCGCTGGCGCTTAGAGGGGGCGGACTTCCTCTGCCTGGGGGCCCTTCCGGCCCTGGCCCGCGGTGTAGGACACCCGCTGGTTCTCCTGCAAGCTGCGGAACCCCTCTGCCTGGATGGCAGAGTGGTGAACGAACACGTCGGCGGTTCCGTCGTCGGGGGCGATGAAGCCGTATCCCTTGTCGGCGTTGAACCACTTGACGGTGCCTTCGGCCATCTCTTCTCCTGTTGAGACGATCGTCCGGGATGCACGGGCGCGCATCCCGGGTTGTCGCGACCGCCCTGCTGCCAGGAAGACCTGGCCCGTGTACTCGTGGCGTCCGCTGTCAGAAGTTCGCAGGTGCAGGTGCACATCACGAATTCCCGGCTACAACAACCAGCACCAGTAAACACCATCCGCGGTACGCGGCTGGCCACATGAGCCCGCGTCACGATGAGGTCTGCGCCGGCCTCCAGTTCTTCCTCCGGAACGCCGACGTCTGGTGGTGCGGATGGACTCGACGTAACGTATGACCAGATATCTATCGGATTCTGGATAAGTGCCCCCTGATGGCTGGCAGCCGATCTTGGCGCATCACCGGCGGGCGCACCCGGATCCCGGCCCGGCGGTCGCCCTCACCGTGGCTCCATCGACGGGGCTCTCGGCCACGCCCG
>JAIRTY010000059.1 GCA_031254715.1 Nocardiopsaceae bacterium
GGAAGGCAACACCGCGTGCGCCGTGAGCGCGAGGCGCACGGGGGCCCCGCGCGGTCGCAGGAACCCGAGCACGTACGGAATTCCCATGCGCGAGAACCGGGAGATCCCACACTCGCCCATCCGGGTGATCGCCGGGTGGGCCGCTCAGGGAAGGCCGAGGCCGCACGCCTGAGATGCACGAGCGTGGGAAGTCGGACAGCTCCGTAGTACCTGCGAAGCCGCCGAACAAAGCCGCGGGCGGAGAAACCGCCCAAGTCCGAGCGGCAGCGGAGGCGGTGGAGGAAAGGGGGCTGGCCAAGGGGAACACGGCCAGCAAAACGCATGCCGGACACAGAGCCGGACGGGATGTGTCAAGTGCGCTGGAACGTGTGCGTGAAGCGGCGAGGAAGGACAAGGAGGCACGGTTCACTGCGCTCCTGCACCACGTCGACGTCGACCGCCTCAGAGCGGCCTACCAGGGGCTCAACCCCCGGGCCGCGGCCGGGGTGGACGGGGTGACGTGGGGGGCCTACGGTCAGGATCTGGAGGCGAACCTCCAGGACCTGCATGGAAGGCTGCATCGGGGAGCGTACCGGGCGAAGCCGTCGCGGAGGGTGTACATCCCCAAGGCGGCCGGGCGGCAGCGGCCGCTCGGGATAGCGGCGCTGGAGGACAAGATCGTCCAGCGGGCGCTGGTCGAGGTGTTGAGCGCCATCTACGAGGCGGAGTTCCTCGGCTTCTCGTACGGATACCGGGCGGGGCGCAACCAGCACGACGGGCTGGACGCGCTGGCGAGCGGGATCACGACAAAGAGGGTGAACTGGGTGCTCGATGCGGACATCCGCGACTTCTTCGGCAGCCTTGATCACGACTGGCTGAGGAAGTTCGTCGAGCACCGGATCGCGGACAAGCGGGTCCAGCGCCTGATCCAGAAGTGGATCAAGGCGGGGGTCATCGAGGATGGGACCTGGGCGGAGAGCGAAGAGGGGACGCCGCAAGGGGCGACGATCTCGACGCTGCTGGCGAACGTCTACCTGCACTACGTCCTCGACCAATGGGCAGAGCGATGGAGGCGGAAGCAGGCGCAAGGAGACATGATCATCGTGCGCTACGCGGACGACTTCATCGTGGGCTTCGAGCATCAGGCCGACGCAGAAAGGTTCCTAGCCGAACTGGGCGAGCGACTCGTGCAGTTCAACCTGGAGCTGGAGGCCGAGAAGACGCGGCTGATCGAGTTCGGGCGATTCGCGGCCCGGAATCGGAACCAGCGTGGCCTCGGCAGGCCGGAGACCTTCGACTTTCTGGGCTTCGTGCACGCGTGCGGGAAGAACCGGAAAGGTCAGTTCATGCTGAAGCGGATCACGATCTCGAAGCGGATGCGCGGCAAGCTGCAAGAGGCCAAACGAGACCTCGAGCAACGGCGGCATCAACCCATCCCGGAGCAGGGGAAGAGGCTGAAGAGCGTGGTGCAGGGGCACTACGCCTACTACGGCGTCCCCGGCAACCTCGACGCGCTGGACGCCTTTCGCCAGGAGCTCGCCCGGATCTGGCACCGAGCGTTGCAACGCCGCAGCCAGAAGGCCAGGGTGACCTGGGAACGAATGAGGCGCTTGGCAGACACCTGGCTGCCCCACCCGCGCATCCAGCATCCCTTCCCTGATGCCCGCTTCAGGCGCCATCACCCGAGGCAGGAGCCCAGTGCGGTAGTCCCGCACGCTGGGATCTGAGCGGGGGGCCGCCCGCAAGGGCGGTCCCTACCGCGACCGCGAAATCCGCGCGTGCAGGGCTCAGGGCGAGGCGTGCGCCGCGGCCGCCGGCGCGACCCGCGCCTGCCGCAGCACTTCGAGCGCACCGAGGTCAGGCGCCTGCTCCAGACCCAGGACCAGCCACTCGAGCCGCTCGCGGTCGGCATCGTCGAGAGCCAGCGCCGCGCTCGCTCGATACTTGGCGCGCACCTCGTCGTCGCCGAGCGGGTTCTCGGCGGCGCCTCGCTGGTGGCGGAGCTCGGCCTCCAGCGTGCGCCCGTCCACCGTGTGGACCCGCACGCCGCCGGGGAACGCGTCGGGGGCCGCCGCGTACTGCCGGAGCTCGTAGCGCACCCGTGGCGTCACGGCCAGGACGGCAGGGTCGTCGATCGCTTCCTGGGTGAAGCTGCCCACGTCGAGCGTGCCGTGCACGAGGCGGGCCGCCAGGCAGTAGGGGAGGCTGAACTTGGCGGCGTAGGGCGTGCGGGGCCGCACCTTCTCCTCGGGAGGATCCAGCACCATCCCGACCCCGGTCTCGTCGCTGAAGGCCACGATCTGCTCCACGTCCTCGCGCCCGAGCCCGTGGTCGCGGAGCACCGCGGCGAGCGCGTCCACCGGAGCGTGCACGTAGTGGCAGGCCGGGTAGGGCTTGTACGCGAACTCGCGCGTCGTCCAGCGCTCCCCGAGGTGAGCCACCTGGGCCACCGGGTCGGCGGCCTCGCCGTGCACGTACGCGGCGTAGAGGCCACGCCGGCCCTCCAGCACGGTCGCCGGCCCCGACGCCCCGTGCGCCGCCAGCCGCGCCGCGGTCAGCCCGGCGTGCGCCGCCCACCCAGGGTGCAGGCGCTTCGTCTCGGAGCCGTCCGCCAGGAACTCCAGCAGCCCGGCGGCCATGCTGCCGGCGATGCCCAGCGCCTGCGTCGTGGCCGCGGCGTCGAGCCCTCGCAGGCGCGCCGCGGCGGCCGCGGCGCCGAAGACCCCGCAGACGCCGGTGGCGTGATAGCCGTGCGCGTGGAAGCGGCCGCCCGCCGCCATCCCCACCCGGGTCGACGTCTCGTTGCCGGCGACGAGCGCCGCCAGCACCTCGGCGCCCGTGGCCCCGCGGGCCTCGCCCGCGGCCAGCGCGGCCGGCACGACCGCCGCGCTCACGTGCACGACGGAGTCGGGGTGGGTGTCGTCGAAGTCGAGCGCGTGGCAGAGCGTCCCGTTCACGAGCGCCGCCTCCGAGGCCGGCAGCCCGCCCGGCACGCCGATCGCGGTCGCCGGACCGCCCGCTGCCTCCTCCACCGCCGCCAGACCCGCGTACCGCGCCTCGCCGAGCGCGTGGGCGGCAAGACCGCATCCCAGCGTGTCCAGGGCGTGGAGCTTGGCGGCCTCGACCACGTCCTCCGGGATGGAGGCCAGGTCGAGCCCGGCCACGAACCTGCCCAGTGTCTCGGCAGCGGTCATACCTTCACCCTCCCCTGCACCCTCCCCTGCACCCTCGCTTGCGCCCTCGCTTGCGCCCTCGCTTGGAGCTGGCGGGCGATCACGGTCCGCAGGATGTCGTTCGTCCCCTCGCCGATCGCCATCAGCGGGGCGTCGCGGTAGAGCCGCTCCACCTCGTACTCGTCCGCGTACCCGTACCCGCCGTGCACCCGCATCGCCTCCAGCGAGGACCGCAGGGCCACCTCCGACGCGTACAGCTTGGCCATCCCCGTCTCCAGGTCGGCCCGCCGCCCCGCGTCCAGCTGCGAAGCCGCCCACCAGGTCAGCAGCCGGGCCGCCTGCACCTCGGTCGCCATGTCGGCCAGCTTGAGCTGGATGGCCTGGAACTGGGCGATCGGGTTCCCGAACGCCTGCCGCTCCTGCGAATAGGCGAGGGCCCGGTCCAGCGACTCCTGGGCCACCCCGACCGCCCGCCCGGCGATGTTGCAGCGGCCGAACTCCAGGGCCGAGAGCGCCTGGGCCAGCCCCTTGCCCTCGACCCCGCCGACCAGGTTGGAGGCCGGCACCCGGCAGTCGCTGAGCACGACCTCGCACGACTCCGGCCCCTTGTAGCCGAGCTTGTCGATGTCGCGGGTCACCTCGAAGCCGGGGGTGCCGCGCTCGACGAGGAGGAGGGACATGCCCCGGTGGCGGGGGGTGGCCTCGGGGTCGGTCTTGACGAGGACCGGGAGCAGGGCGGCGCGCCGGGCGTTCGTGATCCAGGTCTTGGTGCCGTTGACGACGTAGTGGTCCCCGTCGCGGCGGGCGACCGTGCGGATGCCCTGGAGGTCGGAGCCGGCGTCGGGCTCGGTCAGCGCCAGCCCGCTGCGAAGCTCGCCGGTGGCCATGCCGGGCAGCCAGCGGCGGCGCTGCTCGTCCGTCCCGTTCCGGGCCAGGATCAGCGTCGCCATCGAGTGCGACCCGAGCACGCCGGCGACGCCCATCCAGGCGCGGGACAGCTCCTCGAACACGATCGCGTAGGAGAC
>JAIRTY010000328.1 GCA_031254715.1 Nocardiopsaceae bacterium
GTGTGGGGCTGGAGATCCACGAGGCTCCGGCCGTGGGGCACGGGCGGCCGGGTAAACTCGACGCCAGGGTCCCCATCACCGTCGAGCCCGGGATTTACCTGCCCGGCAAGGGCGGCGTCAGGATCGAGGACACTCTGGTGGCGCGCTCGGGCGCCGGGGCTGCGGCGTCCCGCGAGCTGCTCACCGCGACCAGGACCGCAACCCCAGGGGAACTGCTCGCCCTGTGACCGGCCGGGCTCCCCGCACCCAGGAGAGACGACAACCGTGGCCACCACGAACGACCTGAAGAACGGCATTACCTTGAACCTCGACGGCCAGCTCTGGACCGTGGTGGAGTTCCAGCACGTCAAGCCCGGCAAGGGCGGGGCTTTCGTGCGCACCAGGCTGAAGAACGTGCTGTCGGGCAAGGTTGTTGACCGCACCTTCAACGCCGGGGTCAAGGTCGACGTCGCCAGCGTGGACAAGCGCGAGATGCAGTACCTCTACCGGGAGGGCGAGGACTTCGTCTTCATGGACACGCAGGACTACGACCAGCCGCACATCCCGGCATCCGTGGTCGGCGACGCCGCGAACTACCTGCTGGAAGAGCAGACCGTGACGGTCGCGTTCAACGAGGGCGTGCCGCTGTACCTGGATCTGCCGGCCGCGGTGGAACTGACCGTCCGCCAGACCGACCCCGGCCTGCAGGGCGACCGTTCCACCGGTGGTACCAAGCCGGCCACGCTGGAGACCGGCGCGCAGGTCCACGTGCCCCTGTTCATCACCACCGGCGAGCGGGTCAAGGTCGACACCCGGACCGGCGAGTACCTCGGCCGGGCCTGACCCGGCCGCCGAGGGAGGCCAGGACCTGCCGTGCCCGCCCGTAGCAAGGCCCGCAAGCGGGCACTTGACATCCTGTTCGAGGCCGAGCTCCGGGGCGAGCCGGCGCTGACCGTGCTGTCGGAGCGCGCCGCCGACCCCGACCGCCCGTTTCCCGCCTACGCCAGCGAGCTGGTGCGGGGAGCGGTGACGCACGCCGACCGGATCGACGAGCTGCTCAGCGCGCACGCACAGGGGTGGGCGCTGGAGCGGATGCCCGCCGTGGACCGGAACCTGCTCCGGATCGGCGCCTACGAGTTGCTCTGGGCGGACGAGGTCCCGGACGGGGTCGCGATCAGCGAGGCCGTGCTGCTGGCCAGGGAACTGTCCACCGAGGACTCACCCGCGTTCGTGAACGGGCTGCTCGCCAAGCTGCTTCAGCTCAAGCCGACGCTGAGCCTGTAGCCAGGTCACGCGCCGCGAACCGGAGGCCGAGGCCGAGCCGGCGCAGCACCGACCGGAACCACAGCGCGGACACGCCCGCGCCGGCGACGGTGAACGCGGCGGTGGCCGCGGTGGAGAGCATCACGAACGTGCCCACCGGCTCGGTGACCATCAGCACCGCCATGCCGACCGTCATCAGCAGGAAGATGCCGGACCAGAGCCAGGTCGCGCCCTGGAAGAAGCGGTGCAGCCCCGGAATGTCGCTGGCCGGCTGCCGGAGCGCGACGACCTCGGCCGCGAGCCTGGCGACCAGCGGGCTCGGGCCGCGGGCGGTGCGGGCGAACAGCACGCACATGACGAACTGTGCGAGCGGGAACTGCAGCAGGTACAGCCAGAGCTGGCCGGTGGCGAGCACGATCACGGTCTGGACCGTCAGCACCAGGGCGGTGATTGCCAGCAGGCTCGGGACGTGCCTGGTGGCGACCTTCCTGATCACCACGGTGAGCCAGGTGGCAGCCAATCCCGCCAGCAGCCCCGCGTTCCGGCCGGACAGCCAGGCGGCGATCGCCGCGGCTCCCAGCGGCAGCCCGGCAGCCTCGGTGAGGTTCCACAGCACGGTCCGCACCAGCAGCAACGGCCGGGGAAGTTCGAGGTGCTCGCGCATGCGGGAGAGCCTAGCGGGTCAGGTCATCCCGGAAACCGGAACCGGACAATGCAGAGGGTAATGGGACTCCGGAACCCGGCCGGCCCGTGGACGAAGCGGTTGGGGCAGGTGTCAGGTTACTTCCCTGGCCCGGGCGCTTCATGCCATGAGGGGGCCGCGGGGCGCGGGAATGTCCGGCCCGCGCACTAGATTGGCCTGGAGCGGGCCCGTCGGCGTGTCGCCGCCGGGCGTGTCCTGACCGGGGTTCCGGGGCTGTCCCCGGGATCAGCAGTGGGAGGACGTCAGTGGCAGGGGATCATCGCGCCGGGCCGGGTGCGGCTGCCACCCGGGCCCGGCACCGGGGCAGCTACGACGACGCGCGGACGGTGGTCATGCGCGACCTGCTGCTGTCGGTGGTATCGGCACTGACCAGCCAGAGCGGCCGGGAACAGCTGGACATCATCGACGCCGGCGGCGGGACCGGCGGGTTCGCGGTGCCGCTGGCGGGGCCTGGCCACCGGGTGACCGTGATCGACCCGAGCCCGGACTCGCTGGCCGCCGCTCAGCGGCGGGCCGCCGAGATGGGCGTCTCGCTGCGGGCGGTGCAGGGAGACGCCGCCGACCTGGTCGGCCTGGCCGGGGCGGAAAGCGCCGACCTGGTGCTGTGCCACAGCGTGCTGGAATACGTGGACTCCCCGGCCGCCGCGATGGCCGCCATCGCCCGGGTGCTGCGGCCCGGCGGGACGGTCAGCGTGCTCGCCGCCAGCGCCGTCGCTGCCGTGATCCACCGCGCCTTGGCAGGCAGGTTCGATGAGGCCAGGCGGCTGCTCGCGGGACTCGGGGGCGCGGCGACCGAACCGCCGGCCGACGCCGCCCGCCGGTTCACGCTGGCGGAGGTGGCAGGGCTGCTCGAGGACGCGGGACTGCGGCCGGGAACCGCGCACGGCATCCGGGTCTTCGCCGACCTGGTCCCTGGCATCTTCGCCGACGCCGACCCGGCGGCCGCCGACGCGCTGCTGGCGCTGGAACGGTCGGCATCCGCGCAGCCCGCCTTCCATGACCTGGCCACCCAGTTCCACGTGCTCGGGTACCGGTGAGCCGGGATGGCACCCGGCGAGCCCGGCGACACCGGTTGCCACGTGCTCCACGTCGACATGGACGCGTTCTATGCCAGCGTGGAGATCCGCGACCGGCCGGAGCTTGCCGGGCTGCCGGTGATCGTGGGCGCCACCGGCAGCCGCGGCGTGGTGCTGTCCGCCTCCTACCCGGCCCGCCGGTTCGGGGTCACCTCCGCGATGCCGGTGACGCGCGCCCGCCGGCTGTGCCCGCAGGCGACCTTCGTCGGGCCCCGGCACGACCTCTACGCCGCCGTGTCCCGCGAGGTCATGGCCATCTTCCGGGCGGTCACGCCGCAGGTGGAGCCGCTGTCGCTTGATGAGGCGTTCCTGGACGTGTCCGGCGCCATCCGGCGGCTGGGCCAGCCCGCCCGGATCGCCGGGCTGATCCGGGCCACCATCGCCGAGCAGCAGGGCATCACCTGCTCGGTCGGCGTGGCCAGCTGCAAGTTCGTGGCCAAGCTGGCCTCGGCCCGGTGCAAGCCGGACGGGCTGTGCGTGGTCCCGGCCGGTGAGGTGCTCAGCTTCCTGCACCCGCTGCCGGTGGCGGCGCTGTGGGGGGTGGGCGAGCAGACCGGCCAGGCACTGGCCAGGCTCGGGCTGCGGACCGTGGGCGACATCGCCCGGATCCCCGCCGGCACGCTGCAGCGGGAGCTCGGCCAGGCGGCCGGCACCCATCTCGCGGCCCTGGCCTGGGGGCGGGACGAGCGCCCGGTCGTGACCACCGCTCCGGACAAGAGCGTCGGGGCGGAAGAGACCTTCGCCAGCGATGTCGACGATCCCGAGCTGATCCGGCGGGAACTGCTCCGGCTGTCGGGGCGGACGGCCCGGGCGCTGCGCCGCAGCGGCGCCGTGGCCAGGACCGTGGTGGTGAAGCTGCGGCTGGCCAACTTCACCACGATCACCCGGTCCCGGACACTGCCCGAGCCGACCGACGTGGCCCGCCGGATCTACGCCACCGCCTGCGCCCTGTATGAGGGCTCCGGGCTCGACTCGCGTGCCAGGCTGCGGCTGGTCGGGGTGCGGGCCAGCGGCCTGGCCCCGGCCGCGGGCGCAGCCTCTCAGCTGGCCTTCTGGGAACGGGCCAGGTCGTGGCGCGAGGCCGAGCGGGCCATGGACCGGATCGCCGGGCGCTTCGGCACCGACACGGTCCGCCCCGCAGCCCTGGTGCTGGCCCCGGGGGACGACCCCTTGGAGCCCCCGCGCGTCCCGCCCGGGGAGCCTGGCGGGGAGGCAGCCGCGCCGCCTGCGGGGGCCGGACCTGCCAGCTGATGCCCGCCGCCCGGCGATGACCATCGGCGCCGCGGGGCGGCCAGATCCTTTACCATCTCCCTACCCTTTCCGAAGACCCGGCAGCACTCGTATTCTGGAGGAGACAGCCGGCCGTTCGATGATGGTCTCGCACTGGCCCCAGCGCACGAGGTCCATTGGGAGGCACCGTGCCCCTCTCTGAGCATGAGCAGCGTCAGCTCGAGCAGATCGAGCAGGCGCTCTATGCCGACTACCCGAAACTCGCCCAGGCTGTGCGCGCCAAAGACCCGCGGATCCACTTCAAGCGCCGCCTGCTGCTGGCGATGGTCGGCTTCGTGCTCGGGGCTGGGGTGCTGGCGGCCGGCGTGATCACCAGGCGCTTCTTCCCGTGGATCCCGGCCGGCGGGTTCGTGGTGATGCTGGCCTGCGCGATATGGGCACTGAACAGCTGGCGTCACATGGGGCGCCCGGCCACCGGCCATGGTCCCGGGCGGGGCGGCCGGTCCGGCCGCCGCGGGCGCAAGGGCGGCAGGCGCGGGCAGGCGGTGCGCCACCCGGCAGGTCCCCGCCCCGGGTTCATGGAGCGGATGGAAGAGCGGTGGCGCCGCCGTCAGGAGGGTGACCGCTAGCAGCGCGGCCCCCGCCAGGCCCGGGCCGGTGGCTGGCGGGATGCTGGCGGCGGATCGTCACCCGGTCCAGCCATCCGAACACGTCAAGGACCTCTTGTAGCGCCAGCCTGACCAGAGTCAGCACCGACGCCGGCAGCAGCCAGGCCTGCCACCGCGCCTGCCATCCGGCAGACCTCGCGATCGCGCGCCGGATCGTGGCGCTGTCAGCCCGCAGTGAGACCCCAGCCGCAGGCCGGGGCGCATAAGCCGCCCGTTCAGCCGCGTCAGCCACCCGTTGCAGCGCCGCCTGGTCGGCGGGCGCCAGGCCGAGGGGGCCGGTCAGGCGGCCGGCCAGGGCCCGGGGGGACTCGCTGGGCCGCGGGGTAATCCGGTAGTCGGCCAGATCGTCGCGGAGCTCCAGCCAGGCAGCGTTCGCCCGCCCGGCGTCCCCGGACGCCCGCAGCCAGCGCCGCCGCCGGGTCAGGGCGCGGGCCGCGCCCGGCGAGACCAGCAGCAGCGCGGCCAGGCCGGCGACCAGCCACCCCACCGGGAACGAGCCGGACCCGTGCCGCCCGGTGCCGCCGCCGGCGCTCTGGCCCGGCAGCCGCCGGATCCGGTTGCCGATCTGGCCCGCGCAGCCAGGGCTGCCGGGCGGGCAGCTGGCGTTCGCGCTCGCACCGGCAGGGGTTGCGGGGGCAGTCGGCTGCGACGAGCCGGCGGATGCGGCGGGACCGCCGAACGAGTAGTTGGGAGCGGACGCGGTGGGCTGGCCCACGCCCTCAGTCCCGCCCGGGGTGGGCTCGAACCGGAGCCACCCGGCGCCCTGGAAGAAGAGCTCCGGCCAGGCATGAGCGTCGTTCGTGCCGACCTGCCAGCGGTTATGGCCGACCGAGACGCCCTGCGTGTAGCCCACGGCCACCCGCGCCGGGATCCCGAGCAGCCGGGCCAGCACGGCCATCGCGAACGCGAACTGCTGGCAGTACCCGCGCTTGTCCTTGGTGAGGAACTGGATCAGGGCGTTCGCGCTGCGCGGCTGGGGCACGCTGAGCGAGTAGGTGAAGTTCCCCGGCCGGGTGAACCACTCCTGCAGCGCCACTGCCTGGCCGTACGGGGTGGTCCGGCCCGCGGTGATGCGGTCGGCCAGCTTCCGCAGCCCCTGGAAATCCCGCGGCACGGTCAGCGACGAGGCCAGGCTGGCCGACGGGCCCGCGGCCGACCTGAGCAGCTGCTGAGAAGGGTTCACCTCCTTGGCGGTGACCTGGTAGCGCAGGCCGCTCAGGCCGGCTCCGGGTGCCAGCACGGTCAGCGAGTTGTGATCCACCCGCCAGTTCCCGTGCACGCGGACCGCCTGCGCCGGATAGGGAACCGGGAGGTAGCTGATGCCGCCGCCAGCCGGGGCTAGCCGCTGCCCGAGGCTGATGTCCTCGCGCACCAGGGTGCCCGGCGTCCGCTGGTTCAGCCCGGGCGCCGGCGGCAGCCGCGAGGCCAGCGGGGCGGTGGAGCCGCTGGTGGGCGTCGTCATGGTCCAGGCGTTGTCGCTCAGCTCGTCGAGCACGTACACCTGCAGGTACGGGGGGACGGGGTCGGCGGTGGTGTAGGTGAGCACGACTTCCTGGTGCGACCGCCGCAGCTGCTGGTTGAGCTGGGCCAGCGGGTCGGGCAGCTGGATGGGGCCGCCGCCCCCGCCGCCGGAGCCGCCGAGCGAGCTGCCGCCGAACAGCCGGTGCGGCCGCAGGCTGGGCACTAGCAGCGGTACCAGCAGTGCCAGCACCACTGCGGCCATCCCGACCCGGCGGCCGGACGCGGCGAGCTGGCTGGTGTCCAGCCGGGTGTACGGGCGTCCGCTCTGCCAGGCGCTCACCAGCCGTCCCCAGAGCCGGACCCGCTCCCGCCCGTCGGCGGCCAGCAGGGCCAGGTAGCCCGCCATGGCCAGGATGAACACCAGCGCCGTGCCGGCCGCGCTCGGCTTGGAGCTGGTGGTCTCCGGGACGCAGAACAGGGCCAGCAGCGGCAGGCCGGCCAGGGCCGGGCGGCGCAGCCGCACCGCGAGCAGGTCCGTCAGCGCCGCGATGATGCCGATGCCGGCGACGGTCAGCAGCAGCACCCCGGGCCTGGGCGGCACCGGCGGCGCGAACCTGCTCGTCTCCGCCAGCCCCCGCCCGGCCAGCCGCCACAGGTGATGCAGTGAGGCCCCGGTCGGGATCACCCTCGCGCCCGACTGCGCGCCGGCGAACAGGATGTTCACGTACAGCAGCAGCACCGCCAGGGCCGCGGCCAGGCAGGCCACCGCCGGGATGACGCGCCTGGCGGCCTGGGTGCCGGCGCCGGCGAGCGCGACCAGTACCACCGCCCCGGCGCTCGCCCAGAACCAGCTGCTGCCCGCCACCACCGAGTACAGCGCGATCGACGCCAGCAGGGTGGCGGCGGCCGCGGCGATCGTCAGCCGGTGCCGGCTCATGCCGTCGGCCGTTCCGCCCTGGCCGCCGCGACGGGGGCCG
>JAIRTY010000348.1 GCA_031254715.1 Nocardiopsaceae bacterium
CCGCGCCCGCCGCGCCCGGGGCCGGGGCAGCTCCGGCTGACCGCCCGGCCGCAGGCAAGCCCGCCGGGGGCAAAGACGCCGGGGGCAAGGGGGCTGGAGGCAAGGGGGCCGGGGGCAAGGCCGCCGCCGCGCCCGGGACCGCGGCCCGCAAGCCGCCACCGCCCGGCCGCAAGCCCGCCGCGCCCGCCAGGCCGGCGACCCGCAAGCCGGGCACCCCGCCTAAGCCGGCGGCCGCCCGCCCGGCCCGGCCCAAGCCGGCAGCGGCGGCGGCCGGAGCCCCGCCGCTGCCCAACTATGACGAGCTGTCGGTGGCGTCGCTGCGGGCCCGGCTGCGCGGGCTGACCGCCGAGCAGGTCCGCGGCCTGCTCGACTACGAACGGGCGCACGCGGCGCGGCAGGACGTGATCAGCTTGTTCGAGCGCCGCCTGGACAAGCTCGCCGGCGAATAGAGCGGCCTGACAGCGACCTGCCCTAGGTCTCATGCCGCTGGAGACGACCCCGGAGTCGCCGGTCCCGGTCCGCACCGTGCTGCGGATGGTCGGCGACTGGATCGGGCGTCTCGGCCGGATCTGGGTCGAGGGCCAGATCGCGGAACTGACCAGGCGCGGCGGGACCGCGTTCCTCACCCTCCGCGACCCGGTGGCGGCGGTGTCTGTGCGGGTGGTGTGCCCGCGGGCCGTGCTCGACGCGAGCGGCCCGGCGCCGGCCGAGGGGGCCCGGGTAGTGGTATGGGCCAGGCCCGACTTCAGCACCGCGCGCGGATCGTTCTCGCTGGCAGCGCTGGAGATCCGGGCGGTCGGCATCGGGGAGCTGCTGGCCCGGCTGGAACGGCTGCGGGAAGCGCTGGCCGCCGAGGGGCTGTTCGCGCCCGAGCGCAAGCGCCGGCTCCCGTTCCTGCCCGGCACCGTCGGGCTCATCTGCGGGCGGGACTCGGCGGCCGAGCGGGACGTGCAGCGCAACGCTTCCCGGCGGTGGCCGGCGGTCCGGTTCCGGGTCGAGGAATGTGCCGTGCAGGGTACCTACGCCGTCGCCGAGGTGACGGCGGCACTGCAACGGCTCGACGCCGACCCGGCGGTAGCCGTGATCGTGATCGCCCGGGGCGGGGGCTCGCTGGAGGACCTGCTGCCGTTCTCGGACGAGAGCCTGGTCCGGGCGGTGGCGGCGGCCGGGACCCCGGTTGTCAGCGCCATCGGTCACGAGCAGGACGTGCCCCTGCTCGATCTGGTGGCGGACGTGCGCGCCTCGACCCCCACCGACGCCGCCCGCCGGGTCGTGCCCGACGTCGGTGAGCAGCTGGCGATGATCCGCGACCTGCGCGGCCGCCTCCGCCGGTCGCTCACGGGCAGGCTGGACCGGGAGGCTGCGTGGCTGACAGGCATGCGGTCCCGGCCCGCCCTGGCCAGCCCGCTGCGCGAGATCGACCGGCGGCAGGAGCAGGTGACGGCGCTGGCCGAGCGCGCCCGCCGGTGCCTGCGCAGCCTGCTGGACCGCGCCGCCGATGACGTGTCCCACACCCGCGGCCGCCTGCTCGCGCTCTCGCCGGCGGCGACCATGCGCCGCGGCTACGCGATCGTGCTGCGGGACCCGGCGACCGTGGTCCGCTCCGCCGCCGAGGTCGCCGCGGGCGAGGAGCTCACGATCCGGTTCACGGAAGATCAGCTTTCGGTCACGGCGCGCGATCGCAGGCAAACTGGCCGCGATCAAGCGAGTTAAGGAATATCTTCGCTTCCATTACCTGGCACGGCGTTTCTGCGCGCGTCGACCTGGCGAGGATCAGAGCATTGTTACCAGGCGGGGGGAGACGGTAGTGGCATCGGCGCAAATACCCGGAATGGCGCGCAATGGGATAGCTCAGGCGGTAATGCGCGCTCCCGGCCTGGACGGGGTGCGGGCGCTCGCGGTGCTTGCGGTCATGGCCTTTCATGAAGGACTGCGGGCCGCGCCGGGCGGTTTCCTCGGGGTCGATATCTTCTTCGTGCTGAGCGGTTTCCTCATTACCGACCTGCTGGTCACCCGCTACGACCTGCGCGGAGGACTTGACCTGCGCAGATTCTGGGCGCGCCGGGCCCGTCGCCTGCTCCCCGCGCTCGCCGCGGTGCTGGTCGTGGTCACCGCGGCGGTTGCCGTGATCGAGCCGGCCCAGCTCGCCGCGCTCCGGCCCGCGCTCGGGGCGGCGGTCACTTACTCAAGCAACTGGTACCAGGCGCTGCACCATCAGTCATATTTCGCGGCATTCGGCCCGCTGCCGCCGTTGCAGCACCTGTGGTCGCTGGCCATTGAGGAGCAGTTTTACCTGATATGGCCACTGCTGCTGGTGGCAATTCTGCGGATCAGAGACCACCGCCGCCGGGCGGCCCTGGCCTGGCTGGGAGCGGGCGCCTCGGCCCTGGCAATGGCCCTTATCTACGTGCCCGGCCGGGACCCGTCGCTGGTCTACTACGGGACCGGCACCCATGCGATCGGGCTGCTGGCCGGCTCGGCAATCGCGCTGACCTGGCCGCTGCGGCGGCTGGTGGCAGCTGCCAGGCATAACACCGCCAGGCTCGACGTGCTCGGCGTGGCCTCGCTAGCGGTGCTGGCCTGGGCGCTCGGCCACTTCTCCGGCGCCGACCGCGCCCTGTACCCGGCCGGCCTGGTGATTGCCGCGCTGGCTGGCGCCGGCCTGGTGATGTCGGCCGCCGCGCCGGGCGTCGTGGGCGGGATGCTCAGCTGGCAGCCGCTGCGGTGGCTCGGCGTCCGCTCGTACGGCATCTACCTGTGGCACTGGCCGGTGATCGCGCTGGCAACGGCGGTCGCCGGCCGCGGCGCAG
>JAIRTY010000364.1 GCA_031254715.1 Nocardiopsaceae bacterium
GAGTGTTTAGCTGCATAGGAAACTTACTGGGTTGCAGACCCAGCGTAGAAGAAATACATGTCTTGCTCTCCTCGGGAATCAAACTCCGATATCTCAAATGTCCAGTCATTGTACCCAAAGCCTGCCACGGCGCCGACTAGTTATACGGGGTCAAAATATTTTTGTTTTCGATGACAAGAGCTTGGAGTACAGTCCTTTTGAAGAAGCTGACAGTCTGCTGGGTAATCAGGGAATCCACATCTATTTTGTGGAACCTAAGATTTCATCGTCATGTTCACAAAATCCTGCCACTTGACCCTGTCTCGAATCAGATTATCCCGTCCACATCATCCCAATCTATTTCTTTAAGACCCACATTATTACTATTCTTGCATCTAACTCTGTGCCTTATTTTCGCGTTAGTTCCATTAATAAGAAGGACCTACGTAGCCTACCCAAAAAAAGGGGAAAGCGAAGAAGATATCTCGTAGATAGGCGTAGGTCTGCGGACGCTCGCCTGCTGAGATTGTGGGTTCGAATCCCAAGGTGTGCATGGATGTTTGGCTGTTGTGAGTGTTGTGTGTCGTCAGGTAGAGGTCTCTGCGACGAGCTAATTACTCGTCCAGAGGAGTCCTAGCGACTGTGGTCCGTCGTTGCGTGTGATCTAGAAACTTCGTGAATGAGGAGGCTCTGGCCTACAGGGGCTGTTGTGCCAAAAGAAACAAAGGATGCTTAGTCAAGCGTAGAGATAATTTTACCTTAAATTTTACTAAAATCCAACCTCCCTCCCTGGGCATAAAAATATTTTTTTATTTGAAAACAGATATATTTTCATTGTCCAGTTTCAGACATTCTTTGCAGCCCTTTTTACAATTTCGAATTTCAAACAAGGAGAAAGCTATTGGTATTTTTGGTTGTTTATTTATACCAATCCAGTGGGGTGCCACCGGGATGCTGCGCAGCGAGGACAGGCCGTCCAGGTGGCTGGTCCGGAAGAAGCCGATCGCCGCGAGGTAGCCGCCGGCCAGGCCGAGCACAGCACCGGTCAGGGCGAGCGCCCCGGCGGTGGCGGCGGTGACGGTCCGGCGGGCCCGGCCGCTCGCCCCGGTGGCGGCCAGGGTACGCCGGTCGCTGGCGGTCTCGCTGCGGATGAGGCCGACGCTCATGGCGAGGATGCCCAGCGCGAGCAGGACCGCGAACACCGTCGCCACGTCGGTGATCTGCGACAGCGACGGGACGCTGTTGCGGGCCTCGATGGTCAGCCCGGCTGCCGCGGCGGCCTGCCTGGCGTCGTGGATCTGGGTGCTCGTCAGCGGGCCACGGGTCTCAATGAGCCAGGCCGCGGTGCTGACGTGCAGGTGCAGCTGCCGGACGGCATGCGCGGTGATCACCGTGTTCGGCGCCGAGGTCCCGGACGGCAGCGCGCGCACTTCCTGGATGACCGGGCCGGCCAGGCAGGTGCTCGCCGGGCACGGGAACGAGTTCTCGCCTGGCCTGGGCGGCGGGCCCGTGCCGTTGGCGTGAAGAAGCTGCAGCTTCGGCATCGTGGCCAGCCCCGGCCGCATCGTGAGGATGTCGGCGGCCGGATCGACCTGCGAGGCCTTGATCCCGAAGGCGCGCAGCAGTTGCGGGGTGGCCACCGCCAGGCCGTACTCCGGCCCGTTCCAGTTCCGTCCCGCGGCAGCATGCAGGAGAGTGGCGGCGCTGGCCTGCTCCAGCGTGATGACGTCGCGGGAGCCGAGCGCGGCGGCGATGCGGCCGGCCGCCGACCTGGCCGTCCTGAGCTGGCTGGCGGTCGGCGCGGGCGGGCCGCCCTGCTGGCCCCGAACCAGCCTCCCGCCGGAGTTGTGCCCGCCCCCGCGCGGCTGGCCGGCCCCGCCGCTGCCCGGGCCGGAGGCGGGCCCGGCGGGTGCGGGGTAGACGAGGAGCTGGTCCGGGGCCAGGTTGGGCCCGGCGTAGTCGAGCACATTGCCGAACCGGGCTGCGCTGACCACGATGATGATGGCAGCGATCAGCACGCTGAGGCTGATCGCTCCGAGGGCCGAGCCGGACCGGGCGCGGTACCGGGCCAGGTCCCGCAGCGCGAGGCGCACCGGGATCGGGGCTCGCCGGCCCAGCCTGGCCAGCACGGCCAGGCACGCCGGGGACAGCAGCACCACCGCGACGCAGAGCGCGACGATGGCGGCGACCAGGCCGGGCATGCCAGCGTTACTCCCGCCGTTACTCTCGCCGGCGTGACTGCCGGCCACGCCCATCAGCAGGAACGCGACGACCAGCAGGGCGATCCCGGCCGGGGCCGCCCAGCGCCGGACCGGCTTCGGCGGGGCCGGCCGCCCCGACAGGGCGGTCACGACAGCGACCCGCGCGATGGCCCGGGCGGGCCGGGCGGCAGCGAGGTAGGCCGCGGGCACGGCCAGCACCATCGCCACGATGATCACCAGCCAGGGCAGCTGGAACGCGCCGATGAGGTGGTGGGCGCTCGCCTCCAGCCGGGGCCGGTAGGCCAGCCACGCCGCCAGGCCGAGCGCGAACCCCGCCACCGCGCCCGCGACTCCGGTGGCGGCCCCGTTGGCGCGCACGACCAGGCGGATGTTCCGATCGGTGGCGCCCTGGGCGCCGAGCATGCCGATCGCCCGCAGCCGGCGCTGCGCCAGCACGGTGAAGCCGCCGGCGCCGACCAGGGCGATGAGCAGCATCCCGAGCGTGGCCGCGGCGATCGAGATCGTCTCGGGGTTGATCGCGTTAGCGGGCGCTGCCAGCGACACCGACTGGACCTGCGGGCCGATCGAGGCCGGCTGCCTGCCGTGGGCGTCGAAGAGCACGGTCACCTGGTCCGGGGACTTCACCTGGCCCGGCGCCACCAGGGCGAACTGGTCCAGCAGGTTGTGCGGGTTCACCACGATGCCGGTCACTCGCCGCGCGGTGCCGCCGACCCGCCAGCTGTCGCCGGCCGCGAGCCGGAAGCTGGATGCTAGCCCGCTGGTAACCGCCACCTGGCCCGGCCCCGTCGGGTAGCGCCCGCTGACCAGGGAGAGCAGCGGCTGACCGAACGGGCCGTGCGGGTTCTGTGCCCGCATGTCGAAGGTCTGGACGGAGCCCGGCTCCGGGACCGTCTCGTTCTCGATGACGTCGGTGCGCCCGAAGCGGCGGGCCAGCGATGCGACCCGGGCGCGCAGGTGCGGGCTGGATCCGTCGAACGTGGCCCGGTCCTGGGCGGTGCCGAAGCCGGCGCTGGCCGGGCTCGGCGTGCCGGTGGCCACGGCCGCGCCGACGAGCGTCGCGGCCACCGCGACGGTGATCAGTGCCAGGATGAGCAGCTGCTGCCGCCATTCGCGGCGCAGCAGCCGCCACGCCCAGCGGATCACCGCGCGCCGGGCGGGAACGCCCCCGTTGCGTGCTCCCGCCGGGGCCGGCCGATCCCGGACCGCCGTGGTCACTGGGCCTGGCCCGGTGCCAGCAGGGACTCCGGGCCGGGCGCCGGGCCGGTCTGGTCGGTGGCCCGGCCGTCCCGCAGGAACACCACCCGGTCCGCCCACGAGGCCAGCTGCGCGTCGTGGGTCACCACGACCGCGGCCATCCCGCCGTTCTTGCACGCGGCGTGGACCAGGCGCATCACCGTCTCCGCGGTCACCGAGTCGAGCGCTCCGGACGGCTCGTCGGCCAGCAGCAGGCGGCGCTCCCCGACCACGGCGCGCGCGATGGCGACCCGCTGCCGCTCACCGCCCGACAGCTCGTCGGGGAACCGGGCCGCCCGGTCGGCCAGGCCCAGGCCCCCCAGCGCCGCCATTCCGATGGCACGCGCCCGGCGTGCTGGCACCCCGTCCAGTTCCAGCGGCAGCGTGACGTTCTCGGCCGCCGTCAGCCCGGGCAGGAGGTTGAAATCCTGGAACACGTAACCGATCGTGCGGCGCCGCAGCCGGGCCTTGGCGTTGCGCGACATCCCCGCCAGGGTCACGCCGCCGACCAGCACCTCGCCGCTGGTCGGCTCCTCCAGGCTGCCCGCGATCGTGAGCAGGGTGGACTTGCCAGAACCGCTCGGTCCCATCACCGCGATCATCGCTCCTGCGTCGACCGTCAGGCTGACCTCGCTCAGCGCCCGCACCTCGGCGGGCCCCTGCCCGTAGGTCTTGGACACCTGCCGCAGTTCCAGCATGCTCATCGGCGTGCCCCCGCCCGTGGCCGCAGCCTGGGCAGCGGGGCCCGGGCCGGCTCGGGGCCGGTGTCCGCCGATGCCCGCCGCAGGCGGGCGTCGGCGGTGTCCAGCCACCGCACAACCGAATCCAGCCGGAACAGTTCGGCGTCCACGGCCAGCAGCAGGCCCAGGTCGCCGTCGCCCTCTTCCTCCTTGATGCGGGTCCACTGCTGCATG
>JAIRTY010000407.1 GCA_031254715.1 Nocardiopsaceae bacterium
CCCGCTGCTCGGCTGTCATCGTGTAGGTGCCGCTCGTCTGGAGGTACTCGTCCGGGATGCCCTCGACGATGTCTAGCTCGGCCCGGCCGCGGATCAGCAGGACCTTGGGCGGGTGAACCTCGGTGTCGATCGTCAGGGCCACCGCCGGGTTGTGGCGCAGGGCCGAGAGCTTCGGGGCGTTCTTCGTCGTGCACACGACGATCTCCGCGCCGTTCCAAGTGAACCCGATCGGGATAGTGCGGGGTGTGCCGTCCTTGGCGACGTAGGCCAGTCGGGTCACGTCACGGGCCAGGAGCTCCTGGCTGATCGGGCGGTTCAGGACCTCGGTAACTTCCTTCGGCTGCACGGTTAGCCCTCCTTCTTCAGCTCGTGGCTTGTCATGGCCGCTCGTATCCCTGGGACGGAGCCAGCGCCACATTCTCGACACCCGGCAACCCCGCAGCCCAGGATTTGTCGTGTCAATCGAAAACCGCTGGCGCGCATCCGGCGCTGGTCAGGGTGCCGCCGGCCGGTGATGAATCGTTCGGTCGGCGTGACGCCAGCGGGTACCGGGGGCTGCGGTCCGAATGCCAGGTCGTCGCCGCGGCAGTTCCCGTTAAGGTCGGCCCATGGGCCGACTTCCTGACTTGCGCCGCGAGGATCTGACTCCTGCGGGGAGGGCCGTATGGGACTCCATCGTGGCCACGCGTGGCGACCACATCGTCTCTGCCGATGGAGCGCTGGGCGGGCCGTTCAATGCGATGTTGTATGCGCCGGATGCGGGCGGGCCGCTGGGTGCGCTGGGCGCGGCGCTGCGCTTTGGCACCTCGCTGGGGCGCAGGCTGACCGAAGTGGCCATTCTCACGATGGCGAGCCGGTGGCAGGCGGAGTTCGAGTGGTCGGCGCACTCCCGGATCGCCCGCGAGGCCGGCGTCCCCGATGCCGTGGTCGACGCGATCGGCGCGGCAAAGGATCCGGAGTTCACCGCCGACGACGAACGGATCGTGCACGCGACAGCGCGTGAGCTGATCACCACCGGGCATCTCAGCCCGGCCAGCTATTCCGCCGCGCGTGAGCTGCTCGGGGACACCGGCACCGTCGAACTGGTCGCCCTGTGCGGGTATTACACGACGATTTCGTTCCTGCTCAATGTGTTCGAGGTGCCGCCCCCCGAGGGCGTCGAGCCGATGTGGCCGGCAGCCCACACCTAGGCATCAGCGGTCGTTCCGGTGGGGAGACATGGTGCGGCTCCACGGTCGGCTAACGACTTCCCTGGTTCGAATCCCAGGGCTTGCCACCACCAGAACCAGCCCCTGGCCTGCATGAACGCAGCCAGGTGCTCAGCGGGATGCTGCCCAGCGGCGGATGGCCTCGATGCGGGCACTGATCTGGTGCCCGCTGGCCTGCGGCAACGGCGGCCCGCCGCAGGCACGGCGCAGCTCGGCGTGGATCACGGCGTGCGGCTGGCCGGTGCGGTGGTGCCAGGCGCGGACCAGCCCGTTCAGCTCCCGCCGCAGGCCGGCCAGGCCTTCCCGGGTGGTGACCGCGGCCGGGCCGCTGCCGTCCGCAAGGCTGCTGACCGCAACCGGGTCCGCGCCGCCTGCGGGGCCCGCGTCGGCCGGGCCGGTGCCGTCCGGGCTGGCGCGGCGGGCCTGCTTCCGGAGCTGCTCCGTTTGTCGCTTGCTGAGCAGCAGCGACACCTGCTCCGGTGCCAGCAGACCGGGCAGGCCCAGGAAATCCTCCTCCTCTGCCGAGGTGCCGAACTCGCCCCCGTCATAGAGGGCGCGGTCGAAGTGAGCCGACGCCGTGAGTGCCCGGAAGTGCTCATCGGGCTCGTCCGGGGTGTCGCGCTGCCGCTGCGCCTCGGCGAGTTCCCGTTCCTCGTCGCCGTCGCCGCCGCGACGGCCCAGCACGTGGTCCCGTTCGGTCTCCAGTTCGGCGGCGTAATTGAGCAGCACCGGGATAGACGGCAGGAACACCGAGGCGGTCTCGCCGCGCCGCCTGGCCCGCACGAACCTGCCGACCGCCTGCGCGAAAAACAGCGGGGTGCTGACGCTGGTGGCATAGACCCCCACCGCCAGCCGCGGGATGTCCACCCCCTCGGACACCATCCGGACCGCCACCAGCCACCTGTCCTGTGACCCGGCGAATCCGGCGATCTTCCGGCTGGCCGCCCGGTCATCGGAGAGCACGACCACCGGGCGGGTCCCGGTCAGGCGGCGCAGCAGCGCCGCGTAGGCGCGGGCGTCCGCGTGATCGCCGGCGATCACCAGGCCTGCCGCGTCTGGCATGCCGCGGCGCACCTCGGTGAGCCGCCGGTCGGCTGCCTCCAGCACCCGGGTGATCCACTCCCCGCCCGGGTCCAGCGCGGTCCGCCACGCCTGCGCCAGCACGGCCGGGGTCATCGGCGCGCCCAGTGTCCCGGCGACCTCCTCGCCGGCCCGGGCCCGCCACCGCATCTCGCCCGAGTAGGCCAGGAAGATCACCGGCCGGACCGTCCCGGCCCGCAACGCGGGCCCGTACCCGTGGACGTAGTCGGACGAGCTGCGCCGGACGCCGTCGGCATCCTCGGCGTACGTGACGAACGGGATCGGGTTGTCGTCGCTGCGGAAGGGGGTCCCGGTCAGGCCGAGCCGCCGCCGGGCCGGCTCGAACGCCTCCCGTGCTGCCTCGCCCCACGACAGCGCGTCGCCCACATGGTGAATCTCGTCGAAGATCACCAGAGTGCGCCTGTTCAGCGTCCGCTGCCGGTGCAGCGCCGGGTGGGCGGCCACCTGAGCGTAGGTCACCACCACGCCCGTGAAGTCGGCTGCCGCCCGGCCCTGCGCGTTCCGGTAGGCGGGATCGAGCGCGATCCCGAACCCCTGGGCCGCCTGCGCCCATTGGTGCTTGAGATGCTCGGTCGGCGTGACCACCGTGATCGCGGCGATCTCCCGGCGGGCGAGCAGTTCCGCGGCCACCGCCAGCGCCCATGCGGTCTTCCCCGACCCCGGCGTAGCGACCAGCAGGAAATCCCGCTGGGGGGCACGGAAGTACTCCCGGTAGGCATCCCGCTGCCAGCGCCGCAGCGGCCGGAGCAGGTCCGGCCGCAGGGGTGGCTCGCCGGGTTCGTCCGCATCGGTCACACCAGCAGCGGGAGTGCTCACGAGGACGGAACGCTACCAGCGCCGGCCGACACCCGTCCCGGTCGGCACACCACGGCTGCCGGCCAGGACAGCACGCGGCCGACAGTGCCGCCAGGTCGACTGCCGCTAGGGCCTGTCTCGAAGTGAGTTGAGCCACTAGCGGCCACCCCGCTGGCCGCACAGGCCGAGCGGCGCCGGGCGGCGATCGAGGCCAGCGAGTATCCGCCCCGCTTCCCGCTCACCCTGGCGGGGAAAGACGCGCGGCTTACCGCCGACGCAGCGGCTGCCGCCGGGGTGGACCTGCGGCTGATCGCTGCCGCAGGAACATGGCTGGCCGAGGCGGAGGAGGCTGGCCTGGGCAGCCGCGACTACACAGCCATGCTGAAAACGATCCTGCAGGGCCGCCACGAAGCCAAAGACTGACGCTCCCGCCAAGGTCCGCGGTCCCCGCAGTGCGGGTTGCGCCTGGAGACGTATCGTTGCTGGCCGCCATTTCGTCACGCGGAATCAGCCCTTGGCCAGCATTAACGCAGCCAGGAGCTGATCTTGCGGGCAACTCAGAGCGTTTGCCTGTGCGCCTATAACCGGCCGCCCGGACCCTGGGTCCGGCTACTGCGCAGAGTCGGTCTTGCGGGTGATCTCAGTGGCGACGACTTCGGTGATGCGCTCGGTGCCGGAGGGCAGGATCAGGTCCCGCTCGCGCAGGGTGATGCGGACCTGGCGGGCGACCGAACTGGCCGGTGGCTGAGGGGTGTGCTTGCGCTGGTCGTTGTAGATCGTCCAGGCGAGGCTGGCGATGGACACGATCAGGCTGGCCAGCGAGATCGGGTCGAAATAACGGTGCGGGCGCTGCTCGGCGTCACGGGCGGCCAGGGCAGCCTCAACCTCGGCCGGCAGGCTGGGCCCGAGGTCGGGGGCGAGGATCGCGGCGGCGGCCCGGGCGGCTGCCGCCGCTGGGTCGGTCATGCCTCGCCTCCGGGGGTTTCGTCGTGGTGACTGGCGACGTAGTCGCAGACGGCCTGCGGCACGGGCTGGCCGGTGACCTGCTGCCAGGCTTGTTCCAGTGCCCGCCTGCCGAGCTGCCGGGTGAGCCGGGCGAGCGCGGTCGGCGCGGTCCCGGTCATCGGGCTGGGGAGCTGGTCGAACATGCTCACGCACCGGATGTTCCACTCGATGGCCACGCGGGGCTGTCCCCGTTCCTCCGCGAGTCGGCCAAGCCGCGAGTAGGTGGTCGCCATTCCGGGCCGGTTGCCGAGTTCTTCTTTGATGGTGAGGGATTCGCGGTACCAGTCCTCGGCCTCGTCCAGCCTCCCGCGGTCCTGGGCGACCACGCCGAGCTGGTGGTAGCTGCTCGCCGCGCCGGGCCGGTCGGCGAGTTCTTCGCTGATGGTGAGGGATTGGCGGTACCAGTCCTCGGCCTCGTCCAGCCAGATCGGAAGAGCGTCGGGTAG
>JAIRTY010000426.1 GCA_031254715.1 Nocardiopsaceae bacterium
CAGCCCGCGGCTGATCTTCCTCGACGAGCCGACCACCGGCCTCGACCCGCGTGCCCGTCGCACCATGTGGGAGGTCATCCGCGGCCTGGCCGCGGGCGGCGTGACGGTCTTCCTCACCACCCAGGACCTGGATGAGGCCGATCAGCTCGCGGACCGGATCGCGGTGCTCGACCACGGCGCGATCGTGGCCGAGGGGTCCCCCGGACAGCTCAAGCGCCGCATCCCCGGCGGTCACGTCAGGCTCCAGTTCGCCGGCCTGCGCGAGCTGGAATCGGCCGCCAAGGTCCTGGGCGTGATCGCGCGCGACGAGGAGTCACTGACCCTGCAGGTGCCCGGGGACGGCCGGACCCGGTCGCTGCGCGCCCTGCTCGACCAGCTCGACGACGCCGGGGTCGAGGCCGAGACCCTGTCGGTCCACACCCCCGACCTGGACGACGTGTTCTTCGCCCTGACCGGCCACGCCACCGAGCAGGCCGGGCAGCAGGAAACCGGACAGATTCACACCGAGCAGAAGGTCAGCCAGCCATGAGCACCCTGTCCTGCACCCTGAGCGACTCGGCCACGATGCTGCGCCGCAGCCTCCGGCACCTGCAGCGCTACCCGTCCCTGACACTGCTGATCGCCGGGATGCCGCTGGTCTTCCTGCTGTTGTTCGTGTACGTGTTCGGCGGCACGCTCGGTGCCGGGCTCGGCCACCTGTCGGGCGGCCGGGCCGCCTACGCCGGGTATGTCACGCCCGGGATCATGCTGATGACCGTGGCGGCCGGGGCCCAGGGAACGGCGATCATGGTGGCCAGCGACATGACCGAGGGCATCATCGCCCGGTTCCGCACCATGGCCATCGCCCGGTCCTCGGTGCTGACCGGCCACGTGATCGGCAGCCTGATCCAGACCATGCTGAGCCTCGTCATCGTCACCGCGATCGCGGTGCTCACCGGGTTCCGGCCGACCGCTGGCCCGCTCGGCTGGCTGGCGGCCGCCGGCGCGCTGGTGCTGACCGCCTTCGCGCTGACCTGGTTGTCGGTGGCGCTCGGGCTGGCCGCCAAGAGCGTGGAGACCGCCAGCAACACGCCCATGTTCCTGATGCTGCTGCCGTTCCTCGGCAGCGGGTTCGTTCCGCCCGGGTCGATGCCGGCCGGCCTGCGCTGGTTCGCCGAGTACCAGCCGTTCACGCCGGTCACCGAGACGCTCCGGGGGCTGCTCACCGGCGGCCCGGTCGCCGGCCACGCAATCGCCGCCGTGGCCTGGTGCGCGGGGATCGCGCTGGTGTCGTACCTGTGGGCGATGAAGCTGTACCGCCGCGAGCGGGTGCGGTGACGCCCCCTTACCTTCTTGCTTGGGCCCGAGCCAATATGGTCCGTGCCCGGGAAGTCCGGCGGTGCCGGTATGGTTCATTGCCCCCTGCAGCGGTCATGGCTTGGGGGTGTTGCCCCCGGCAGGGTCGGTGCGTGAACCTCTGATGGGGATATGCGGCTTGATCGCTGATTCGTAAGGTGGATGATGGCGAGCGCACCACCGGCGGCCCTTCCCGCACATGTGAGCAGGGATGACAGCAGCGGAAGGGGCATCGGTGGCCACACCGGCGCAGGTGGATGTGCGGGCCGGGCTGGAGGTCGGCAAGAGCGGGCACTTCGCCGATGTCCTGGACGACAACGGCGAACGGCTGTTCGCCCGGGCCGTGCGTAACGACCAGGGCGACCTGGAAGCCCTGCTGGAGCGCGCCGGCCGGCACGGGACGCCAGCCGGCCAGAGCCGGGCCGCTGAGCCGATCGCAGCATGAGCAACGCCGTCCCGCAGGGGCACCTCACCATCCGGGGCCGGCGAGATGACGACCTGCACGCCTGCGAGCGGCTGGTGCAAGCTACCCACCTCCATGACCGCTACCCGGTCTATCTCGGCGATTCCGCCCGGTCCTTCCTCTGCCACCCCGGCGCCCTCAGCGCCTGGGTTGCCGAGCTCGCCACACCATCGCCGGTCACATCGCCCTGCACCCGGCCACATCGAAGGCAGTAATGACGATCGCCTGCGACCACCTCAACGTCACAGCCGACCGGCTCGGCGTGGTCGCGCGCCTGCTGGTGTCGCCACACCTGCGCGGGCACCGAGCCGGCAGCAGGCTTCTGGCAACCGCAGCCGCCGAAGCTCAGGCCCGCCGCCTCTGGCCCATCCTCGACGTGGACACAAACCTCACCGCCGCGATCACCCTCTACGAACACGCCGGCTGGCAGCGCATAGGCCAGGCCAGCATCGACCTTCCAGATGGCACATCCCTCCACGAAGCCGTCTACGCACTCGACTCCACCCCGGCCGCGGCTTGACAAGAACATGGGGACACCCCCCGGCCCGCTCCCAGCCCCCTGCCCGCTCCCGGACCCCCCCTGCCAGCTCCCGGACGACTTGTCATCCTTGCCAGTCACGGGATCGGGGCAAATCGGGCGGCAAAATGACTGGGGCGGATGACAAGTGGGGCTGGCTGACCGAGCGGCAGGGCTGACGCGGCGAACGGCCGGGGCGCCGGGGCTAGCGGCCGGGAGCGGGCCAGGCGGTCAGCCGGCCGCGGCGGCGAGCCAGGCCGGGTCCAGCTCGCCCTCGGCGACGATCACCGCCGGGCCGCTCAGCCAGGCGGCGCCGGCCTCGAGCGTGACCGTGAGCGTGCCACCCGGCACGGTCACCTGCCAGCGGCCGTGGTCCTTGCCGACAAGGTCCCTGCCAGCAGGGTCGTTGCCGGCAGGGTCGTTGCCGGCAGGGTCGTTGCCGTGGCCACCGGCCGGAGCGGCAGCGACAGCCGCTGCGAGTGCCGCGGCGACCGCGCCGGTGCCGCACGAGCGCGTCTCACCCGAGCCGCGCTCGTGCACCCGCATCGACAGCGACCCCGGCCCGGTCACCAGGACCAGTTCCAGATTGGCGCCCTCGGGGAAGGCCACGGGGTCCAGGGACGGCGGCGCGGACAGGTCGAACGAGTCCAGCGGATCGCCGGTGACGCAGGCCAGGTGCGGGTTGCCGACGGAGATCCGCAGCCCGTCGCAGGCCCGGCCGCCCGCCACCGCGCTGCCGGGCCCGAGGACCGCAGCGGGCCCCAGGTCGGCGCTGATGTCCCCGGTCCCCTCCTGCCTGACCCGCCGGGTCCCGGACCGGGTGGCGATGGCGATCTCGGGCCCGGCCGCCAGCCCGGAGTCGATCAGGTAGCGGGCGAAGACCCGGATGCCGTTCCCGCACATCTCCGCCAGGCTGCCGTCGGCGTTGCGGTAGTCCATGAACCACTCGGGCACCGGGCCCGGCGGCGCGGCGCCCGCCAGGGGCGGCGGTGCCTCATCCCCCGCCGCGGCCGCGCGCACGATCCGCAGCACCCCGTCGGCACCCAGCCCGGCCCGGCGGTCGCACAGCCGGGCGGCGAGCCCGGCTGTGATCGGGAACTCGCCTGCCGGATCCGGCACGAGCACGAAGTCGTTCTCGGTGCCGTGCCCCTTCGCGAACCGCATCCGCCGGTCCTCCTCCGCCGCGGTGCCCGGTCCCGCCAGCCCCGCGGCAGCCGGGATCCACGAACGACACCCTACGTGCCTGGCCGGTCCTGCCCGGCCGGGCGGCCCGGGGCGTGGGTTGCGCCGGCACCGGCCCGGCCCGCCGGCCCGCAGCAGGCAACCGCCCGTTCGAGAAGATCTCCGGCGGTTGCGTCCAGCCAGCTGACGCGCGGGTCGCGGCGGAACCATGCCTCCTGCCGGCGCGCGAACCGCCGGGTGGCCTTGACCGTCTCGGCGCGGGCCTCGTCCTCG
>JAIRTY010000488.1 GCA_031254715.1 Nocardiopsaceae bacterium
ACCAGCGCCCGCAGGCCTGCCAGGCCGCCGGGGGCGGCGCCGGCCGACCGCGCCTGCACCAGGATGTTGCCGATCGCGGTGGCCTCGGCCGGGCCCGCCACCACCGGCAGGCCGCAGGCGTCCGCGGTGAGCTGGCACAGCAGCTCGTTGCGGGATCCGCCGCCGACCATGTGCACCACGCTGACCTGCTGGCCGGACAGCTCCTGCAGCTCGGTGACGGCGCGGGCGTGGGCGAGCGCGAGGCTGTCAAGGATGCAGCGAACGGTCTCGGCGCGGCCGCGGGGCGCGGGCCGGCCCCGTTCCCGGCAGGCCGCGGCGATCCGGGCCGGGATGTCGCCGGGCGGCAGGAACGCCGGGTCATCGGGGTCGACAAGGAAGCGCCGCGGCGGCAGCCGGCCCGCCTCGGCCAGCAGCGCGGGCAGGGCAGGCCCGGTGGTGCCTGCCGCCGCGTCCGCCTCCGCCCAGCTGCGCTCGGACTGCTGCAGCAGCCACAGGCCCATGACGTTGCGCAGGTATCGGATGGTGCCGTCGATGCCGGTCTCGTTGGTGAAGTTGGCGGCGCGGCTGGCCTCGGTCAGCACCGGCCGGTCCAGTTCCGTGCCCACCAGCGACCAGGTGCCGCACGAGATGTAGGCGAAGCCGGGGCCAGCCGCCGGCACCGCGGCCACCGCCGACGCGGTGTCGTGCGAGCCGACCGCGGTCACCGGCGGCGGCGCGGACCGGCTCCGGCCGGAGCCGGCCAGCCCGAGGTCACGGACGACCTGCGGCAGCAGCGCGCCGATCACCTCACCCGGCTGCCGCAGCGGCGGGAACAGGCCCGGCGGGATGCCGGCCCGCCGCATCAGCGGCCGCGCCCAGTCCCGCGCCGTCACGTCGTACAAGCCGGTCGTGGACGCGTTCGTGACCTCGGCGCCGGCCTCGCCGGTGAGCCAGTAGGCCAGCAGGTCCGGGACCAGCAGCAGGGTGCGGGCGGCGGCCTGCTGCGGCGTGCCGGCCGCGGCCGCGAGCTGATAGATCGTATTGAACGGGAGTTGCTGGATACCGGTGACCGCGTACAGCTCGGGGGCCGGCACCTGCGCGAGCACCCGCTCCGCGGCGCCGTCGGTCCGCCGGTCGCGGTAGTGGACCGGGTTGCCGAGCAGCGCGCCGGACGAATCGAGCAGCCCGTAGTCCACGCCCCAGGAGTCGATCCCGATACCCGCCAGTTCGAAGCGGCGGCTGGCAGCGCCAAGCCCGTTCGAAATCTCGGCGAACAGCCGGAGGATGTCCCAGTGCAGGGTGCCGGACACGGTCACCGGCGGGTTCGGGAACCTGTGCACCTCGGTGAGCTCCAGCGTGCCGGCTGCCACCGTGCCCGCCATGACGCGCCCGCTGGCGGCGCCCAGGTCCACGGCGGCGAAGCACCGCGGCCGGCTCACCGCAGGAACGCGGCTGCCACGCCGCCGTCGACCGGGATGTGCAGGCCGGTGGTGAGCGGGAGGTCGCCGGCCGTGAGCGCGACGACCGCGGCGGCCACGTGCTCGGGCAGCACCTCCCGCTTGAGCAAGGTGCGCCGGGCGTAGTAGGCGCCGAGCTCGTCCTCGGGCACGCCGTAGACGGCGGCCCGCTCGGCGCCCCAGCCGCTGGCGAAGATCCCCGAGCCCCTGACCACCGCATCCGGGTTGATGCCGTTCACCCGGATGCCGTGGGGGCCCAGCTCGGCCGCGAGCAGCCGCACCTGGTGCGCCTGGTCGGCCTTGGCGGCGCCGTACGCCAGGTTGGCTGGTCCCGCGAAGACCGCGTTCTTGCTGCAGATGTAGACGATGTCGCCGCCGAGCCGCTGGGCGATCATCATCCGGGCGGCCTCCCGCGAGACCAGGAACGAGCCGCGCGCCATCACGTCGTGCTGGGCGTCCCAGTCGGCGGCCGTGGTCTCGAGCAGCGGGCGGGACAGCGACAGCCCGGCGTTGTTCACCACCAGGTCAACCCCGCCGAACGCGAGCGCCGCCGCCCGGAACGCCGCCGTGACGCTGGCCTCGCCGGTCACGTCGGTGGTCACCTCGGCCGCGGTGTCAGCGGACCCGAGCCCGGCGGCCACCTCCCTGGCCGCGGCCTCGTCCCGGTCGGCGATCACCACGCAGGCGCCCTCGGCCGCCAGCCGCCGGGCGGTGGCCCGCCCGATCCCGGATCCGCCGCCGGTCACCAGCGCGACCCTGGCCGCCAGCGGCCGCGGCTTGGGCCGCCGCCGCAGCTTGGCCTCTTCCAGCTCCCAGTACTCGATCCGGAACTTCTCCCGCTCGGGGATCGGCGCGTACCCGGACACCGCCTCGGCGCCGCGCATCACGTTGATCGCGTTCAGGTAGAACTCGCCCGCCACCCGCGCGGTCTGCTTGTCAGCGCCGAACGTGAACATGCCCACCCCGGGCACCAGCACCACCGCCGGGTCGGCGCCCCGCATCGGCGGCGTCCCGTCGCCCGCGTACCGCCGGTAGTAGGCGGCGTAGGCGTCGCGGTAGTCGGCGTGCAGTTCGGCCAGGCGGCCCTCAGCCTCGGCGATGGGCGCGGCGGGGGGCAGGTCAAGCAGCAGCGGGGCGACCTTGGTGCGCAGGAAGTGGTCAGGGCAGGAGGTGCCGAGCGCGGCCAGCCGCGGGTGCTCCGCCCTGGCCAGGAAGTCCAGCACCGGCTGGCTGTCGGTGAAGTGCCCGACCTGCCGGGCGTCGGTGCTGGCCAGGCCGCGGATCAGGGGCGCCAGCTGGGCGGCCCGGGCGCGGCGCTCGGGTTCGGGCAGCGGCTCGTACCCGGGCAGGACCTGGCCGAACGGGTCCGGCCGCCCCTGGCTGTCCAGGAACCGCTGCGCGACGGCGATGATCTCCAGCGAGTTCGCCTCGCACTCGTCGCTGGTCCGGCCCCAGGCGGTGATGCCGTGCCCGCCCAATATGACCCCGATCGCGTCCGGGTGATCCCGCTGGATCGCCGCCACCTCCAGCCCGAGCTGGAAGCCCGGCCGCCGCCACGGCAGCCACGCCACCCGGCCGCCGAAGCAGGCGGCGGTCAGCGCTTCCCCTTCGGCCGCTGCTGCCAGCGCGATCCCGGAGTCGGGGTGCAGGTGATCGACGTGCGGGGCCTCGGTCAGCCCGTGCATGGCGGTGTCGATGGAGGGCGCCGCCCCGGCCTTGCCGTGCAGGCAGTAGTCCAGCGCGGCCATCATCTCGTCCTCGTACTCCACCCCGCGGTAGCTGCCGGGCAGCGCGCGGAGCCGGTCCAGCCGCAGCACCGCCAGCCCGTCAGCGGTGAGCGTGCCCAGGTCACCGCCGGAGCCCTTGACCCACATCAGCTCCGCAGGCTGCCCGGTGACCGGGTCGGTCGCCTGCCCCTTGGCGGAGGCGTTCCCGCCCGCGTAGTTGGTGTTGCGGGGGTCGGCACCGAGCCGGTTGCTGCGCGCCAGCAGCGCGGCTGCCTGCGGATGGATGACCTCGGCCACGGCTTAGCTCCCCCAGCTCGCCTGGGTCCCCCCGATCCGGTCCGCGACGATCTTGTCAGCGTAGCCGGATCGCTGGTAGGCGGCGAGCGGGTCGGGATCCAGTCCCATCTCCTCCCGCACGCCGGCCAGCAGCGGCCTGACGTCGGTGCTGTAGGCGTCCATCAGCACGGCGTTCGCGCCGAGCACGTCGCCCGCCTGCTGAGCGGCGGCCAGCGCGGCGGTGTCGACCAGCAGCGCCTTCGCCGTCGCCTCCTGGACGTTCAGCACCGACCGGATCTGGGCCGGGATCTTGGGCTCGATGTTGTGGCACTGGTCGAGCATGAACGAGATCCCGGCTTCGGCCGCGAACCCGCCGCCCAGCGCCACCTCGTGCAGGATCCGGAACAGCTGGAACGGGTCGGCGGCGCCCACCATGAGGTCGTCGTCGGCGTAGAAGCGGCTGTTGAAGTCGAAAGCGCCGAGCTTGCCGGCCCGCACCAGGATCGCCACGATGAACTCGATGTTCGTGCCGGGCGCGTGGTGACCGGTGTCCACGCAGACCTTGGCCCGTCCCCCGAGGGTCAGGCAGTGCGCGTACGCGGTGCCCCAGTCCGGCACGTCGGTGGTGTAGAACGACGGCTCGAACAGCTTGTACTCCAGGATCAGCCGCTGCTGCGGCGCCAGCCGCTGGTAGACGGCCGCCAGCGCCTCCGCCAGCCGGTCCTGCCGGGCCCGGATGTCGTCCTGGCCGGGGTAGTTGGTGCCGTCGGCGAACCACAGCTTGAGGTCGGCCGAGCCGGTCGCATCCATGATGTCGACGCACTCCAGCAGGTGGTCAAGGGCCTTGCGGCGGACCGCGGGATCCGGGTTGCAGACGCTGCCGAGCCGGTAGTCGTCGTCCTGGAACACGTTCGCGTTGACGGTCCCGATCCGTACCCCGTGGTCGCTGGCGTAGGCGGCGAACGCCGGGTAGTCGGCCACCTTGTCCCACGGGATGTGCACAGCCACGCTGGGCGCGACCCCGGTGTAGCGGTGCACCTGGGCCGCGTCGGCCACCTTCTCCTGCGGCGTGCGCGGCACCCCGGGCTGGGCGAACACCTTGAACCTGGTCCCGGTGTTGCCGAATGCCCAGGAGGGCAGCTCGATCCGCTGCGCCTGCAGCGCGGTCCGTACGGCTGTCTCGTCAGTCATGTGGCTGCGTCCTCCGCGGCTGGCTGGCTGGCGGGCCGGCCGGGGCGGCCGGCCCGCCAGCCGTCAGAATCCCCAGTTGAAATTGTTGATGTTGGACTTGGTGAACACCAGCGGCGGGCCGAGCAGCACGCTGTGGCCGGCGCCCACCGTGTACTTGCCGAGCTTGCCGGCGCTGAACGACTGGCCCTGGGCGTTGGTGATCTTCTTGGACGCGACGTTCACCGCCGCGTACGCGGCCAGGTAGCCGAGGTTCGCGGGGTTCCACAGCTCGAAGGACTTGATGGTGCCGTCCTCGACGTACTTTTTCAGCGAGCCGGGAGTCCCGAGGCCGGTCAGCGCGACCTTGCCGCGGTACTTGGGCGTGTCAAGGACCTGCGCCGCGGCGAGGACGCCGACCGTGGTCGGCGAGATGATGCCCTTGATGGTGGGGTGCTGCTGCAGCAGGCCCTGCGTGACCTGGGTAGCCGTGGTCGGGTCATCGTTCCCGTAAACGGTGCTGACCAGGTGCATCTTGGGGAACTTCGTGAGCTCCTGCTTCATGTACTTGATCCAGGCGTTCTGGTTGGTCGCCGAGGCGGCAGCGGACACGATGCCGATGTCCCCGGCATCGTGCAGCTGCTTGGCCAGCAGATCCACCTCGCTGGTCCCGATCGCGGGCGTGGACGCCTGGTTGATGAACAGGTCCCGGCAGGCGGGCGCATCCGAGTCGTAGGTGACCACGGTGATGCCCTTCTGCATGGCAGCCTTCAGGGTCGGGCAGAGCGCCGAGGCGTCGGTGGCTGACACGATGAGCGCGTTCGCGCCCTTGGTGATCGCCGCCTGGATGGCCGGGATCTGGGAGGCGGGGGTGGCGGCGGTGCCGCTCGTCTCTGACCCGGTCTCACCCAGCTTCTTGAGCGCGGCCAGGGCGCCGCTGGTTTTCACGCTGTCGGCAAGGGTGAAGTACGGGTTGCCCAGGTTCTTCGGGATCACGAAGACCTTCAGGCCGGTCTTGAGGCTGCCGGCGGACGACGAGCCGCCCGAGGACGACGAGCCGCCCGTGGAACTGCAGGCCGCCAGCACCGACGAGACGGCCAGGAGCACCAGCGGAACCAGCAGCGCCCGCTTCGTGGTCGGTCTAGATCTCATCGCTGAATCCTTTCAATCTCCATGAGGGACGGGCGGGCCACGGTTATTGCCGGGCCGGACGGACGGGCCGCTGGTGCTTGCGCAGCCGGCCGAGCCGGGCCCACAGGGCGCCCGCGTTGGGCGCGAACACGCTGATCAACAGGACCGCCCCGAAGACGATGCCGGTGGCCTCCTGGTTGAAGTTGGTCAGCAGCAGCGCGTTCGCCAGGCCGGCGAACGCGAGCACAGCCAGCACCACGCCCCCGATCGAGCCCTTGCCGCCGAAGATGGACACTCCGGCCAGCAGCACGACCGCCACCACGTTGAGCTCCAGGCCGAGGCCGTTGTTCTGGACGGCGGTGGCGAGCCGGAAGGTCCACAGCACCCCCGCTAGCGAGCAGACGACGCCCGATACGACGAACAGGATCGTCTTGATGCGCTTGACCCGGATGCCCGAGAACAGCGCCGCCTCCGGGCTGGCGCCCATGGCGTAGAGCGAACGGCCGGTGGCGGTGGCGTGCAGCACCACCCCGGAGATCACGGCCAGCACCACGAAGATCGCCATCGACCACGGGATGTCGGTGTGCGGCACCGCGATCACCCCGATGGTGTTGTAGGGCGCCGGGAAGTTGGAGATCGTCTTCGGGCCGAGGATCATCAGCGCGATCCCCCGGTACAGCGCGAGCGTGCCGATGGTGACCGCGAGCGAGGGCAGTCCCAGCCTGGTCACCAGCAGCCCGTTGACCAGCCCAGCCACCGCCCCCAGCAGCACCAGCACGGCGAAGATCGCCAGCATCGGCCAGTGAATGCTCCACAGGTAGCCGAGCAGCGCGCTCGACATGCCGAGGATGGAGGCGACGGACAGGTCGATCTCGCCGCTGATGATGATGAGCGTCATCGGCAGCGCCATGATCGCCACCTCGCCCGAGGTCACCAGCAGGTTGAACAGGTTCGAGGTGGTCAGGAACTGCGGCGAGGCCGCGGCGCCGAGCACGACGATGAGCAGCAGCAGCACCGCCAGCCCGGTCTCCCACCGGGCGGCGGCGGACAGCCAGCGCCGCGCTGTCACGTCAGGTGCCAACGCCGGAACTCCTCACTCGCAGCGAGGTCAGCAGCCGCACCGAGATGGCGCGGTCGAGCGTGATCGCCAGCAGCAACAGCAGGCCGGCGATGGCCTGGATCCACAGCGGCGGGATGCCCAGGACGTTCAGGGCGGAGCTGATGGTCTGCAGCAGCAGCGCCCCGACCGCGGCCCCGACCGCGCTGCCGCTGCCGCCGAAGATCGCCACCCCGCCGACCACGACCGCCGCGATCACCTGCAGCTCGTAGCCGGTCCCGGCGGTGGAGTCGATGGTCTGGTACTGGGCCGCCCACAGCACCCCGGCCACGCCCGCGATCGCCCCGCTCACGGTGAACGCGGTGAACACCCGCCGGCCCACGCTGATCCCCGCCAGCCGGGCGGCGTCCGGGTTGGACCCGATCGCGTACAGCTCCCGCCCGGACCGGAACGAGCGCAGGTAGTAGGCCCCGGCGCCGATCACCGCCGCGATCACGATGGCGAGGTACGGGACGCCGCCCAGGCCGGCCCGCGGGATCTGGGTGAAGCCGTCCGGCAGCGTCTGCGCGATCACCTCGTTGCCGCCGACGACGAGGATATCGATCCCGCGCACGATGTAGAGCGTGGCCAGCGTCACCACCAGGCTCGGCACCCGCCCGATCGACACCATGAGCCCGTTGGCGGCCCCGCAGGCCAGGCCGATCCCGAGCCCGGTGAGGAAGACCACCGGGATCGAGATCCCTGGCACCTGGCCGAACAGCCCCGCCGACACGTAGGCCGACAGCCCCAGCACCGAGCCGATCGACAGGTCCACGTTGCGGCTGACCACGACCATCGTCTCGGCCAGCGCGAGCAGCGCGAAGACCGTGGTGTTCACCAGGATGAACTGGATGTTGCCGGAGCTGAGGAACCGCGGCTGGATGCTCGCGGTGACCGCGACGAACACGACCAGCACGGCGATGATGCCCGACTCCCTGATCCGGAAGACCCGGTCGGTGAGCCTGCGGGACCCGCTGGCGGCGGGCTCGCCGGCCGTGCCCGCGGCCGCTGGGACGGTCGCTCTCACGGGGCCTGCACCGCCAGCTGGCCGGTCGCGGCCGCCATTATCTTCTCCTCGGAGGCCTCCCGGTGGGAGTACTCGGCGGTGAGCCGTCCCTCGCGCATCACCAGGATCCGGTCGCCGATATGCAGCACCTCCGGCAGCTCCGAGGAGATCATCAGGATCGCGACCCCCTGCTGGGCCAGCTGCACCAGCAGCTGGTGCACCTCGGCCTTGGTCGCGATGTCGATGCCCCGGGTCGGCTCGTCCACGATCAGCAGCGCGGGCCGCCGCCCCAGCCACTTGGCGAGGACGACCTTCTGCTGGTTGCCGCCGGACAACAGCGACACCGGGTCGGTGAGCCTGCCGTACTTCAGCCGCAGCCGCTGCGCCCAGTCGGCGGCGAACGCCCGCTCGGCTGCGGACCGGACCAGGCCGGCCCGGCGCAGCCCGGCCAGCGAGGCCAGCGCCACGTTCTGCTGCACCGACATGTCCATGACCAGGCCCTGCTGCCGCCGGTCCGCGGGCACGTAGCCGACGCCCGCCGCCATAGCGGCCGACGGCGAGGCCTTGCGCAGCTGCCGTCCGCTGACCGCCACGGTCCCCGCGTCATAGCGGTCGATCCCGAACACAGCCCGCGCCACCTCGGTCCGGCCCGAGCCCACCAGCCCGGCCAGCGCGACGATCTCGCCTGCCCGCACCGCCAGCGAGATGCCGGTGAACACGCCCTCCCTGGTGAGGCGCTCCACCCGCAGCACCAGCTCGCCGGGCTCGCTCCGCTCCCCCGCAGTCCGCTCCGGCATCTGCCTGCCCACCATGGCCCGCACCAGGTCGTCGGCGGTGAGCCCGGCCAGCTCGCTGCTGAGCACCTGGCGCCCGTCGCGCATCACGGTGACCCGCTGGCAGATCTCGAAGACCTCTTCCAGCCGGTGCGAGATGAACAGCACCGCCGCGCCCGCCGCCCGCAGCGTCCGCACCACCTCGAACAGGCGGGCGACCTCGGCGGCTGACAGCGCCGCCGTCGGCTCGTCCATGACGATCACCCGGGCGTCCCGCGACAGCGCCTTGGCGATCTCGGCCAGCTGCTGGTCGGCGATGGACAGGCCGCGGCAGATCCGGCCGGGGTCAAGGGGCACCCCGAGCCGCCCGAACAGCGCCGCGGACTGGGCGCGCATGAGACGGCGGTCGATGCGCCGGCCAGGGAGCAGCGGCTGGCGGCCCATGAAGATGTTCTCCGCCACGGTGAGGTCGGGGAACAGGGTCGGCTCCTGGTAGATGACGGCGATCCCGGCCGCCTGCGCGGCCGCCGGGCTTGGCAGCGCCACCGGCTTACCGTCGACGAGAAGCTCGCCCGCGTCTGGCCGGTGCAACCCGGCCAGCATCTTGACCAGGGTTGACTTGCCCGCGCCGTTCTCGCCCACCAGCGCGTGCACCTCGCCGGCCGACAGTTCCAGCGACCCGTCGGCGACCGCCTGCACCGCTCCGAACGACTTCGCCGCATGCCGCAGTGACAGCACCGGGGCCGCGGCTGGGGTCACGATTCGCTGCCTCCGCGGGTGATAACCACGTGAGCGGTCGTTCGTGGAACGTTTCAAATATGACAAGCAGTGTCAGCGGACACGACCGGCCTGTCAATAGATCGGCAGCGGGATGGTTGAATCGTTACACCGTCGGCATGGGAGGTCAGGGTGGCCGAGGCGGCAGTCAGCATCAGGGAGGTCGCTGCCCTGGCCGGGGTCTCGGTCGGCACGGTCTCGAACGTGCTGAACCGGCCGGATATCGTCGCCGGGCCGACCAGGGACCGGGTCCAGGCCGCCATCAAGCAGCTCGGCTTCATCCGGAACGAGTCGGCCCGCCAGCTCCGGGCCGGCCGCAGCCGCACCATCGGGCTAGTGGTGCTGGACGTGGCGAACCCGTTCTTCACCGACGTGGCGCGCGGGGTGGAGGACGAGGCCAGCGAGTCCGGGCTGGCGGTGATCCTGTGCAACAGCGACGACCAGCAGGGCAAGGAGACCCACTACCTGGAACTGCTGGAGGAGCACCGGGTGCAGGGGATCCTGATCACTCCGGTGACTGCGGCCGGGGAACGGCTCGCCCGGCTGCAGCAGCGGGGAACCCCGGTGGTGCTGGTGGACAGCCGGGCCCCCAGCCAGGGCCAGTGCTCGGTGGCCGTGGACGACGTGCTGGGCGGCGAGCTCGCGGTCTCCCGGTTGCTGGGCGACGGGCACGAGCGGATCGCGTTCGTGGGCGGCCCTGCCAGCATCCGGCAGGTGGCCGACCGGCACGAGGGCGCGGTCCGGGCGCTGCGCCAGGCCGGGCGGAGCGAGACCGGCCTGCACGTGGTCGCCACCCCGGCGCTCAACGTGGCGGCCGGGAAGCGGGCTGCGGCCGAGATCGCGCAGCTTCCGCCCCCGCGCAGGCCGACCGCGGTGTTCTGCGCGAACGACCTGCTCGCCATGGGCGTGCTGCAGGAGATGACGGCGCGCCGGATCCGGGTGCCAGAGAGCATCTCGATCATCGGGTACGACGACATCGAGTTCGCCGCCGCGGCGGCGGTGCCGCTGTCGTCGGTCCGCCAGCCCCGGCAGCTGCTCGGCCGCACCGCGGCGCAGCTGCTGCTGGACGAGGCGCTCGGGGCGGGCACGCACCGGCACCGGCAGGTGATGTTCGAGCCGGAACTGGTGATCCGCCAGTCCAGCGGGCCACCGCGGAAACCGGGCCCAGCCGCGGAGACACCGGCCGTAGGGTAGAGCCGATGCGCATCGCCCTGTTTGTCACCTGCCTCGCTGACACGCTGTTTCCCGGCGTCGGCAAGGCAACGACGGCGCTGCTGGAACGGCTGGGTCACGACGTCACGTTCCCGCAGGCGCAGACCTGCTGCGGGCAGATGCACGTGAACACCGGCTACCTGCAGCAGGCACTGCCGCTGGTCCGCCGGTACGTGGAGGTGTTCGAGGACTGCGAGGTGATCGTGGCCCCGTCCGGGTCCTGCACCGGCTCGGTCCGCCACCAGCACGCGATGGTGGCCCGCCGGTACGGGGACGAGGCGCTGGCACGCCGGGCCGAGGCGGTCGCGGCCCGCACCTATGAGCTTTCCGAGCTGCTCACCGACGTGCTCGGGGTGGAGGACGTGGGCGCCTACTACCCGCACCGGGTGACCTACCACCCGACCTGCCATTCGCTCCGGCTGCTGGGGGTGGGCGACCGGCCGCTGCGGCTGCTGCGCCGGGTGGCCGGTCTTGACCTGGCCGTGCTGCCGGACGCGGAGACGTGCTGCGGTTTCGGGGGCACCTTCGCGGTCAAGAACCCGGACGTGTCCACCGCGATGCTGGCCGACAAGATGCGCAGCGTGCTCGCGACCGGGGCCGAGGTGTGCACCGCCGGGGACAGCTCGTGCCTGATGCACATCGGCGGCGGCCTGTCGCGGCTCCGGGCCGGACCGCGCACGGTGCACCTGGCCGAGATTCTCGGATCCACCAGGGACCAGCCGTGAGTACCTACCTTGGCATGCCGACGGCTCCGCCCGGGGTCGGGCATCTGCGCGGAACCCAGCCGTTCGATATCGCCGCGAGACGCGCGCTCGGCAACTCACAGCTGCGGCGCAACCTGGCGAACGCGACCTCCACCATCCGCGCCCGGCGGGCGGCGGTGGTCGGCGAGCTGCCGGACTGGGAGGCGCTGCGGGAGGCCGGGCGCGCGATCAAGGCCGAGACCATGGCGCACCTGGACCGCTACCTGGAACAACTCGAAGAGCAGGTGACGGCGCGCGGCGGCACCGTGCACTGGGCGCGGGACGCGATCGAGGCGAACCGGTTGGTGACCGGCCTGGTGACCGACGCCGGCGCGCGGGAGGTGGTGAAGTCCAAGTCGATCACCACCGACGAGATCGGGCTGAACGAGGCGCTGGCGGCGGCCGGGATCACAGCGCACGAGACCGACCTGGCCGAGCTGATCGTGCAGCTCGGGCACGACCGGCCCAGCCACATCCTGGTGCCGGCCATCCACCGGAACCGGGCCGAGATCCGCGACATCTTCCTGCGCGAGATGCCCGGCGCTGACCCGGGCCTGACCGACGCCCCGGCCGACCTGACCGCGGCGGCGCGGACGCACCTGCGGCAGCGGTTCCTGGCGGCGCGGGTCGGCATCAGCGGCGCCAACTTCGCGGTGGCCGAGACCGGCACGCTGGGGGTGGTCGAGTCGGAGGGGAACGGCCGGATGTGCCTGACCCTGCCGGAGACGCTGATCACCGTCATGGGGATCGAGAAGGTCATCCCGCGCTGGCAGGACCTCGAGGTGTTCCTGCAGCTGCTGCCGCGGTCGTCGACCGGGGAGCGGATGAACCCGTACACCACGCTGTGGACCGGGGTGACCCCGGGCGACGGGCCGCAGCGGTTCCACCTGGTGCTGCTGGACAACGGGCGGACGGCGGCGCTGGCCGACCAGGTGGGGAGGCAGGCGCTGCACTGCATCCGGTGCTCGGCCTGCCTCAACGTGTGCCCGGTCTACGAGCGCACCGGCGGCCACGCCTACGGCTCTGTCTATCCCGGCCCGATCGGCGCTGTGCTGTCGCCGCAGCTCACCGGGGTGGAGGAGAACGCGTCGCTGCCGTACGCGTCCTCCCTGTGCGGCGCCTGCTACCAGGCCTGCCCGGTCAAGATCGACATCCCGTCGCTGCTTGTTCACCTGCGGGCCCGGCACGTCGAGGAACGGCGGCAGCGCCGGGTGCCCTCCCCCGAGTCGGTCACGATGGCGGCAGCGGCCTGGGTGATGGCCAGCCCCGGCCGGTACGCCGCCGCGCAGCGGGCCGGCCAGGCCGGGCGGGTGCTCGGGCGGGACGGCCGGATCCGCCGGCTCCCGCCGCCGCTGTCGGCGTGGACCTCGGCCAGGGACGCCCCGGTCCCGCCGCCGGAGACGTTCCGCGACTGGTGGCGCCGCGAGCGCGGGACCGCCCAGTGACCGCGCGGGACGAGGTGCTCGGCCGTATCCGCGGCGCCCTCGGCGGCACCGGAGCCGCGCCCGGCGCGATCCCCCGTGACTACCGGTCCGCCGCCGGAATGGGTCCCGCCGAGGTCCTCGATCGTCTTTCCGAACGGCTTCGCGACTACGGCTGCCGGGTGTACCGGGTGACGGCCGGCGAGGTGCCGGGCACCGTTGCCGCCGCCCTGGCCGAGCGGGGCGCCCGGCGGGTGGTCGTGCCGCCCGGGCTGGAACCGCGGTGGCTGCCCAGCCCTCCCCCGGGGACCGAGTTCATCACCGACGACGGCCTCTCGCCCGCCGCGCTCGACTCCCTTGACGGGGTGATCACCGGCGCCGCGCTGGCCATCGCCGAGACCGGGACCATCGTGCTCGACGCCGGGCCCGGGCAGGGAAGGCGGGTGCTGTCCCTGATCCCCGATTACCATCTGTGCCTGCTGCGCGCCGGGCAGGTGGCCGGCCTGGTGCCGGAGGCGATCGCCCGGCTGCGCCCCGGACAGCCGCTCACGTGGATCAGCGGCCCGTCCGCCACCGCAGACATCGAGCTCAGCCGGGTGGAGGGCGTCCACGGCCCGCGGACCCTGGACGTGATCCTGGTCGCGGATGCATGAATATCCCGACTCATAAATTCTGAAGCGGGACCTTGGTCCCTACCCCGCGTAACCGGCGGTGGGTTTTATAGATACCGGGCGTAAGCGAGTGCCCCGGCTACAGGGGCGCCGGGGACTCGCGGCGTACCGCTTCCGTTCGGCAGCCCGCAATCTGGCGGGCTGTTTGCTTTCTGCCCTCCGGGCGAGCCCACGATGACGTGACGTTGATATTGACGACCGTCAGGCACTTTGTCAACAATGGGCTCACCATGACCAGGGAGGCAGCGTGCTCGTCCGGCACTGCGAGCGGATGCGGGTCACCTGGGCCGACACCGATGCCAGCGGGCGCATCCATCACACCGCCGCCTTCCGGTGGGCCGAGAACGCCGAGCACACCCTGCTCCGCCAGCTCGGCCTGGACGAGCTGGGCGACTTCCCGCGCCGCCACGTGGAGGCGACCTATCACCTGCCGCTGCGGTTCGGCGACGAGTTCGACCTGATCCTGCAGGCCGAGAAGGTCGGCCGCACCTCCGTCACCTACGGCTGGCAGGCGGTGCGGGACGGCGAGCTGTGCGCGGAGGGCCGGAGCGTCACCGTGCACGTGGGCCCGGACGGGTCGCCCCGCAACCTGCCCGCGGTGCTCCGCAACGGCCTGCGGGAAGCGCCCTAGCGACCCGCCCTAGCGACGCGCCCTACACGTTGCCGATGATCGCGGACTCGTACGCGGCCAGGGTGGCTTCCGGCGCGTCGTGCATGAGGTAGATGCTGAAGTTGTCCGCCCCGATCTCGCGCAGCTCCGCCAGCCGGTCGCGCTGCCGCTCGACGGGGCCCAGCAGGCAGAACCGGTCCACGATGTCGTCGGGCACGAAGTCGGTGCTGGGGTTGCCCGGCTTGCCGTGGTGGGAGTAGTCGTAGCCCTGCCGCGCCTTGATGTAATCGGTGAGCGCCTGCGGCACCGCGTCCCCGGTGTCGCCGTACCTGGCCACCAGGTCGGCGACGTGGTTGCCGACCATGCCCCCGAACCACCGGGTCTGGTCGCGCATGTGCGGGTAGTCCTCGCCCACGTAGGCGGGGGCGGCGACGCAGACCGTGACCGCTGCCGGGTCGCGCCCGGCGGCGGCGGCAGCGGCCCGGACCGTGCCGATCGTCCACCGGGCCACGTCCGGGTCGGCGCACTGGAGGATGAACCCGTCCGCCTCCTCCCCGCACAGCCGGAGCGCCTTCGGCCCGTAGCCGGCCATCCAGATCTCCAGCCGCCCGCCGGTGACCCACGGGATCCGCACCGCGGTCCCCCGGTAGCTGACCTCCCGTCCCTCGGCCAGGTCGCGGATGGTCCGCATGGCCGCCGACAGGGTCGCGAGCGAGGCCGGGGGGCGGCCGAGCACCCGCATCGCCGAGTCGCCGCGGCCGATCCCGCACACCGTCCGGTTGCCGAACATGTCGTTCAGGGTCGCGAACAGCGACGCGGTCACCGACGGCTCCCGCGACAGCGGGTTGGTGACCATCGGCCCCACCATCACCCGTGACGTGCGCGCCAGGATCTGCGAGTAGATCACGAACGGCTCCTGCCACAGCACGCAGGAGTCGAACGTCCACACATGGCTGAACCCGCCCGCGTCGGCGCGCACGGCGGTCTCGATGACCTGCCGGGCCGGCGGGTCGGTTTGCAGCACCAGCCCGATGTCCATCGCGGCCTCCCCCCGGATTCCTACCGCAAGTACTGTGACTGACCCCGCGGCAGGAACCTGCCGCGGCCGGCGCGACCGTGCCACTGGCCGCCGTCGACGATGATCTCACCGCGCGACAGCACCGTGCTCACCTCGCCCTGGACCCGCATGCCCTCGTAAGCCGAGTAGTCCACGGCCATGTGGTGGGACTGCGCGGACAGCACGTGGCTGGCCGCCGGGTCGTACACGACGATGTCCGCATCCGACCCGGGCTGGAGCGTTCCCTTGCGCGGGTACAGGCCGAACATCCGGGCCGGCGTGGTCGCGTTCACCTCCACCCACCGCGCCAGCGACAGCTCGCCGTTGACCACGCCCTGGTGCAGCAGGTCGATACGGTGCTCGACGCCGGGTATCCCGTTCGGGATCTTCGAGAAATCGCCGCGCCCGAGTTCCTTCTGTTCCTTGAAGCAGAACGGGCAGTGGTCGGTGGAGACCACCGACAGATCATTGGTGCGCAGCCCGCGCCAGAGCTGCGCCCAGTGCGCCGGCGGGCGGACCGGCGGCGAGCACACGTACTTCGCGCCCTCGAAGCCGGGCTTGTCCAGGTCGTCCTGCCCCAGGTAGAGGTACTGCGGGCAGGTCTCGGCGAACACGTTCCGCCCAGCGGCCCTGGCCTCGCTGACCGCGGCCAGCGCCTGCGTGGCCGACAGGTGCACGATGTACAGCGGTGCCCCGGCCACCTCGGCCAGCCGGATCGCGCGGGCGGTTGCCTCCCCCTCCAGTTCCGGCGGCCGGGTGCGGCCGTGCCAGCCAGGGTCGGTGCGCCCGGCGGCCAGTGCCTCGGCGACCAGCACGTCGATGGCGATCCCGTTCTCGGCGTGCATCATGATCGTCGCGCCGTTGGCAGCGGCCCGCTGCATCGCCTGCAGGATCTCGCCGTCGGTGGCGTAGAACACGCCCGGGTAGGCCATGAACATCTTGAAGCTGGTCACGCCCTCGCCGACCAGGGTGTCCATCTCCTTCAGCGTCAGCTCGGTGACGTCGGAGACGATCATGTGGAACCCGTAGTCGATGCTGGCCTTGCCCTCGGCCTTGGCGTGCCAGGCGTCCAGGGTTTCCCGCAGCGCCGCGCCCTTGGCCTGCACCGCGAAGTCGACGACGGTGGTGGTGCCGCCCCAGGCGGCGGCCCGGGTCCCGGTCTCGAAGTCGTCGGCCGAGAACGTGCCGCCGAACGGCATCTCCAGGTGGGTGTGCACGTCGATGCCGCCCGGCAGGACGTACTTGCCGGTGGCGTCGATCACCTGGCCGGTCTCGCCGGCCAGGCCGGCCCCGCCGGCCAGGTCGGCAGTGTGCGCCGGGTCGAGCAGCGCCGCCACGGTCTCGCCGTCGACCAGGACGTCGGCTGGGGACGCCCCGGTGGCGGTGACAACGGTGCCGCCGCTGATGAGCGTTCGCATAGCGGGCCTCCTTCCTGGCCTTACGGCTGTACCAGCGGCCCGTAGCTGTCCGGGCGCCGGTCCCGGTAGAACTGCCAGAGCTGGCGCACCTCGGCCAGCATGCCCAGGTCCAGGTCGCGGACCAGCACCTCCTCCTCGCTGTCGGAGGCGGTGCCGCCGATGATCTGCCCGCGCGGGTCGGCGAAGTAGGACTGCCCGTAGAAGTCGTTGTCCCCGAGCGGCTCCACGCCGACGCGGTTGATGGTCCCGACGAAGTACTCGTTCGCCACCGCGGCCGAGGTCTGCTCCAGCTTCCAGAGGTACTCCGACAGGCCGCGGCTGGTGGCCGAGGGGTTGAACACCATCTGCGCCCCGGCCAGGCCGAGCGCCCGCCAGCCCTCAGGGAAGTGACGCTCGTAGCAGATGTACACGCCGACCCTGCCGACCGCGGTGTCGAAGACCTGGAAGCCGAGGTTGCCCGGGCGGAAATAGAACTTCTCCCAGAACCCGGTCACCTGCGGCAGGTGGGCCTTGCGGTGCTTGCCGAGATAGCGGCCGTCGGCGTCGATGACGGCGGCGGTGTTGTAGCAGACGCCTTCCTGCTCCCGCTCGTACACCGGCACCACCAGCACCAGCTGATGCTCGCGGGCGACGTCCTGCATGAGCCGGACGGTCGGCCCGTCCGGGAC
>JAIRTY010000617.1 GCA_031254715.1 Nocardiopsaceae bacterium
CCCGAAGGGAACGAATTCGACGTGCTCTGAGCCATTGGGCCGCTGGCAGCTTCGGTTAGCGCTGGGGCAGGCGAGTTCTGCCGTTCATGGGCTCCTGCTGGTGCCCCGGTGGTGCCAGCTGAGCAGGATCACGGTGGCGGCGATCGGGGTAGCGCCGATGAGCATGGTGGCCCGGATCCCGGCGGTCGCGGCGATGAGGCCGCCGCCGAGCGCGCCGAGCGCTGCTGAACCATGAAAGATGGTGCGGTAGAGGCTGGTGATCCGGCCCAGCAGGTTGTCGGGCACCTGCCGCTGGCGCATGGTGATCACGGTCATGTCGAAGAAGACCCAGGCCGCGCTGCTGGCGGCGAGCATCGCGGCGGCGATGATCACGTTAGCGGTGAGCCCGAGCACGGCCTGGCTGGCTGCCATGGCAAGCCCGGCGATCAGCAGCGACCGCCACGGTCCGAGCCGCCGGGTGATAGGAGGACCGATCCCGCCGACCGCGATCCCGCCGGCCGCGCCAATGGCCAGCAGGAGGCCGTAGATGCCGGGCCTCTGGTGCAGGCTCTCGATCACGTACAAGGCAAGCACGGCAATCCAGGCGGCATCCATGGCGGCGATGACTCCAACGGCGATGGTGACGTCCCGGATGGCCGGGTGCCTCCGTAGCCACCCGAGGCCCTCGGCGGCTTCCTGCCGCAGCGCCGCCAGCGACGTCGCGGGCCTCTGGCGGGCTGGCTGGTTCACCGGCCGGAAGATGCTCGGCAGCGTGAGCAGCAGCAGCACAGCGATTCCCCACGCTCCGGCGCTGACCGCGAACGGCAGCACCGCCGCCAGGCCGAACAGCCAGCCCCCGGCCGCTAGCCCGGCCAGCTCGTTACCGACGATCTGCCCGACGATCACCCGGGCGTTCGCCCGGTCCAGGTCGGCTGGATCGACCAGCCGGGGCACGCAGGTGATAGCGGCGGTGTCGCGCAGCGCCGAGCCAATACCGGTGGCCAACGCCGTGAGGTAGATCAGCACCAGCCCGGCGCTGTGCGTGAGGATCGCTGCGGCCAGGCCCGCGATGATCGCTGCTCGCGACAGGTCGACGATCACCATCAGGCGACGCCGGTCGGTGCGGTCGACCAGCACACCCAGCCCGGCACCCAGCACCAGCCAGGGCAGGCTCTGGACGGCGGTGACGGCTGCCACCGCGGTGGGCGAGCGCGTGAACCCTGCCGCAAGCAGCGGAAACGCGGCCAGCCGGACACCATCCCCGAAGTCGGCCAGGAAACCCGACAGCCAGTAGCGGGCAAACGGAGTCCGGAGCCTCATACCTGGTCGCCTCACAACAGCGTGCACTGTACGACGTTTTGGTCAATACTACGTACGATGCACGCTGAAAGGTAGTATCGCCGGGATGACAGCGACCGGCCATCGCCGCTCCGGCGTCGACGCCCCGGCGTCGATCTGGGACTTTCCCGAGCATGGAAGCCGGGGCCCCAAGCCCCGGCATAACCGCGCGGCTATCGCGGCGCTCGCCGTGCGGATCGCCGACGCCGAGGGCCTGGAGGCGGTCACCATGCGCCGCCTCGCCGGCGAACTGGGCATCGCCGTCATGTCGCTGTACAACTACGTGCCTGCCAGGGATCAACTGGTCCAGCTGATGACCGACAACCTGGCCGCCGAATACGCCTACCCCGGTAGGCCGGCCACCGACCCGCGCGCTGCCATCGCCGCCCTGGCCAGGCAGACGCGTGACATCGCGCGGCGCCACCCGTGGCTCGCCGGGCTGCTGCACCGCCCGATGCCCCCCGGCCCCAACGGGCTGCGCTACCTCGACTACTTCCTCAGCCTGCTGGCAGGCTCCGGGCTCGGCACCGGAGCCAAGCTGGAACTCATCACCATGATCAGCGGCTTCGCCACCGTGTACGGCGCGATGCAAGCAGCCCCTGCTGGCCAGCTAGCCAGCAGTGCGGAGCAGGCCCAGGCGCTCGCCCGCGCTGCGGCTAAGGGCCGCTACCCTCACCTTGCCGCCGCCCTGGCAACCGCCGGCCGGCCGCGCAGCCACGCCGACACCTTCGGATCCGCCATCGAGCGGCTCATCGATCCGGCCCAGCTGGGGTGACAGCGGCCGGGATCTGCATCAGCAAATCGCCCCGAACCGGGGCACGGCCAGGCGGACGCGCGCAGGCTTAATCTGCCCTGGTGTCAGGAGGCTCACCCGGTGCGGGGGATGCGGGTCCGGTGCTGTCTGGGTGACGCTGGCTCTGACGGCCAGCGCCGACATCGGTGAAGGAGCAGCAGCCTCATGCTCGAAACCGATCCGTCCTTCCGGCCTGTCCGGGCCGGCGAGGATTACCCGCCACTTGAGGATCTCGGGCTGATCGGAGACGGGGCTACGGTAGCCCTGGTCGGACTGGATGGCAGCATCCGCTGGATGTGCCTTCCCCGCTTCGACTCCGAACCGGTCTGCTGCAGTTTGCTGGATCGGGATCGCGGCGGCCATTTCACGATTACCCCGGACGAGCTGACGGAGGCCCGGCAGCGCTACGAGCCTGACACCGGCGTGCTGGTTACGGAGCTGCGCAGCCCTACCGGCCTGGTCCGGCTCACCGATGCCCTCGCGCTGCGTTCCGGCGCTGACCTGACCGACGATGTTCCGGGGGGCCGGGGCGAGCTGGTCCGGTCGGCGGTGGTCCTGGACGGGAGCGTACGGCTCCGGGTTGAGCTGGAACCCCGCGGCGGTGCCCAGACGTGGATGGCAGCCAGTGGCCTGAGGCTGAACCCCTCGCGGCGGCCGGACCTCCGGCTACACCTGCGGTCCAACCGCCCGCTCAGTGGCCTGCACGGCACATATGACCTGAAGCAAGGCGATTCCCTGGACCTGGTGCTGTCCTGGGGCCGATCCCATCGCCATCATCGTTTCGACACCGCGGCGATGCTGCGGGGCACCGCCGAGGCGTGGCACCGGTGGATGACGCACTTCAGCTACGAGGGTCCCCAGGAGCGCCTGGTCCGGCGGGCGGCGATCACCCTGAAGCTGAGCGACCACTGGGTCAACGGCTCGCTGGTCGCCGCGCCAACATCCTCGCTGCCCGCGCCGGTCGGGGGCATGCGCAACTGGGATTACCGCTACACGTGGATCCGCGACGCGGCCTTCACCGTGTTCGCCCTGCGCCGGATCGGCTTCGGTGCCGAGGCGGACGCATTCCTTGGCTGGGTCCTGGACGCCTTCGAGCAGAGCCGGCGGCCACGGATCATGTATGACCTCGACGGCAGCCCGGTGCCCGATGAGCGCGAGGATGCCGAGCTGGAAGGCTACCGGCGCTCCGCCCCGGTGCGATGGGGTAACGGCGCGGCCGACCAGCGCCAGCATGATGTCTACGGCGAGATACTCGACTGCGCGGACCAGTGGGTCCGCAGCGGCGGGCAGCTCGAGCCGCAGCTTTGGACGGCCCTGGCCCAGCTGGGCGACATGGCCGGGGAGGCCTGGCGGCAGCCGGACCAGGGCATCTGGGAGGTACGCAGCGAGGGCCGGGTCTTCACCTACTCAGCGGCGATGTGCCAGGTTGCCCTGGACCGGGCCGCGGCCATCGGCCAGCGGCTCGGCCTGGCAGGACCGATCCCGGCCTGGCAGGCTGACGCGGACAAGCTGCGGCAGACCATCTTGGACCAGTCCTGGGACGAGGATGCCCAGACGCTCAGCGAGCATCTTGACGGTGGCGGCAGCCTGGACTCCAGCCTGCTAGCTCTTCCGCTGCGGCGGGTCCTGCCGGCCAGTCACCCGCGCATGGTGGCCACTACCGCCGCGATAGCCGAGCGATTGTCGGCCGGCGATGGCCTGCTGTACCGCTACTTGCACCACGACTCGCCCGACGGCATCGCGGGTGATGAGGGCGCCTTCGTGCTGTGCAGCTTCTGGCTGGTCGACAACCTGGCCATGCAGGGCCGGCTCGATGAGGCCGAGCAGCTCTATGACTCGCTGTGCGCCAGAGCGAGCCCGGTCGGCCTGCTGTCCGAGCAGATCGACCCGTCGACAGGCGCGTTCATCGGCAACTTCCCGCAGGCATTTAGCCACATCGGCATCATCGCCAGCGGCGTGACTCTCGCCCGATCGGCCGGGACCATGGGCGCTCATGCAGGTACGGCGGGAACGTCGACCTGATTGAGCGGCTGGCTACCTTGCGGATGGGAATTTAGTCCTCGTGCATCTACTCGATGCCGTCAGATCTCAATAATGGCACGACCGAGAATCTGTCCCTCCTCCAGCGAAACGCGGGCCTCCTCGATCTGCTCCAGGGAATACCGGTCGGTCACCAGCTTGCCGAGCGGGAACTTGTCCTGACGCACCCATTCCAGGAAAAGCGGGAAGTCGGTCTCGGGTTCGGTGGCGCCGAGGCTCCCGCAATAGTGGCGCTGGTACAGGAGAATTGCGTTCAGGTCGAACGAGACATCGGCGACGGGGATCCCGAGCATTACCGCCATGCCGCCTTGATTGTCCGCCCTCGGCCCTCCCTGCCTGACTGCTTCCAGGATCTGCAGAGCGGTCGCCGGCGCGCCGACTGCGTCGAGGGCATAGTCAACTCCGCCAGGGCTGATGGACCAAATCGCAGGTACCGGATCGGTATTCGAGGCATTGATCACATGGGTGGCGCCGAACTCCCTGGCAAACTGCAACTTACGGTCGACCAAGTCCACCGCGATAATGGGTTCGGCGCCAGCAATAGCAGCGGCGCCGATCGCGGACAGACCGACCCCGCCTGCACCGAATACAGCCACCGACTGGCCAGCCCTGACCTTCGCGGTATGCAGCACTGCGCCGGCTCCTGTCAAGACGGCGCAGCCAACCAGGCAGCTGATATCAGTGGGGTCCGTCGGCGCCATGGGCACCACCTTGTCAGCGAACGTCACCATATGCTCGCTCCAGGTATACACATCCCCGTCAGCGATGATGGGCCGTCCGTGGAACGTAGCGCCGGTTGGGTTCGCAGCAGGCAAACCTCTAATGGGAATCCGGGAAACCCATGTAGAGATAACATGATCGCCTTCTTTTACGTGGGTAACTTCCTTTCCCACATGTGTGACGACGCCGCTGCCCTCATGGCCGAGCCCCATTGGCCTAGGCAGTCTGGGGTTGCGCAACTGGTGCACCTGCGAGTAGCAAACACCGCTCGCGAAGTTGCGCACCGTGACCTGGTTCGGGCCAGGATCCGGGATATCAATTTCCTCAACCACCAGCGGCCCGCCAGACTCTATCTGTATGGCGGCTTTGCTTTTCATGACCGTCTCCCCCGGTCGATCAAGCCCTCCCCGTACCTCTCCCGGCAACTGCCCCGGCAAACACGTCGCGGCGGGGACCAGGCGCGCTGTCACCGCCTCCGCCCGCGGTCAGCGTGACCGCTGCCGGATCTCCGCCGCCACCGCGGCGGTGCTGCGCCGGTGAAGTTCGATGAGGTCAGCCGGTGCCTCGTCCGCGAAGACCTTCCCGAAAAAGTCCGCTGCCGCAAGCAGTTCGCGAGCCTCGCCCAGGTCGCTGGTAACGACGGCGGCACCAGCAGGCCCAGGCACGGCGAACTGCCGCATGCCCACCCGCGCCCGGTCCGGCAACCGCGCACCGGCATGCACGATACTGCCCGCGCCCAGCCGGCAACCATCGCCAACCACCGCGCCGTGGAACACCATGACCTGGGTCGCGACGTAGACAGCAACGCCCAGGGCGCAGCCCGCCAGCGCGGCCTGCGGGCCGATCAGGCAGTCGTCTCCAATTCTCACCGGGTGCGATGGGCGCCGCCCGCCACCCGTGGACCTGATCACTGCACCCGGCATGACAGCCAC
>JAIRTY010000541.1 GCA_031254715.1 Nocardiopsaceae bacterium
ACCGCCATGGTGGTCCCCCTGAGTGCCGGCGGGTGGGGGCTGAGGGAAGGTGCCGCCGCCTGGGCCTTCGGCGCGGCCGGGCTCGGCGCGTCTACCGGGGTCGCGATCTCCACTCTCTATGCGGTACTCATGCTGGCCGCATTTGCCCCGGGCGCTGGCCTGCTGCTGGGGGACGCCGTTCGCCGCCGTCGCGGTGCGGGATACCCGGGCGAGCCGGGACGCGCCGGCCCGGCACCGCGGCCGTTGGAGGTCGTTCGTGATTGACCGGCCATACCCGGTGCCCGGCCGCTGCGCGCCGCTGACCACGCCCTCACGCTGGTACGGGGCCGAACGGCTCCTCCCGTGACCGGGGCGTTCCAGGCGGCAGCGATCCGCCGGCGCGTTCGCGTCCCGCTGCGTTTCGGTGACGGCTACGCAACCACTGCCACGGTTGTCAGCTTCACCGGCCTGACCGATGCGCAGCAGCACGTGGCTCTCGAACTCGGCCGGCCCGCCGCGGCCGGGCTGCCGCTGGTGCGCCTGCACAGTGAATGCCTCACTGGTGATGTGTTCGGCAGCCAGCGATGCGACTGCGGGCCGCAACTGCGGGAAGCGGTCGAGCGGATTGCCAGTCACGGCGGGTACGTGCTGTATATGCGCCAGGAAGGGCGCGGCATCGGGCTGTATGACAAGCTCGACGCCTACGCGCTGCAAGATGGCGGCCTGGATACGTACGACGCGAATGTCGCGCTCGGTCACCGGGCCGACGAGCGCGACTACACCAGTGCGGCCCAGATGCTGCACGCGCTCGGCATCAGCTGCATCGAACTGCTGAGCAACAACCCGGACAAGGGCACTCAGCTCGCCCGCCTGGGCATCACGATCGCCAGGCAGATCCCCACCGCCCTGCATCTGACCAGGGCCAACGCAGCCTACCTGGCCACCAAGGCCCGGCGCGGCGGGCATGATCTGCTGTCGCGGGGCCATGACCGCCCCGCCGGGCCGCACCGGCACGCCGGCCCGTTCGCCGGTCCGGCACACCTCGGGACCGCGGACCGATGACAGACATCAGCGAGCAACAGGCACCTGCCACCGCGCCGGCGGCGCCAGTCCCGCCAGTCCCGCCAGTGGCGGCGGCCATCCGGCCGGGCCGCGTCGCGGGCCTGGACGGGCTACGGGGCCTGGCCGCACTGTTCGTCGTGCTCAACCACATCTTCGATCGTGCCTGGCCGGGCTACCCCGCCAATCCCGCACCGTTCTGGGCTGCCTGGCTGACCTACGGCCGGTTCGCGGTCGTCATGTTCATCGCGCTGTCCGGCTTCTCGCTGGGCCTCGGCCCGGCCCGCTCGGGGTGGCGGTTCAAGTCGCTAGCGACGTACGCGCACCGACGGGCCTGGCGCATCCTGCCGCCCTACTGGGCCGCGCTCGGATTCAGTCTGGTGATGACCTGGTACGTACTCGCCCAGCCCGGCTGGAAGCTGCCCGACGGGAAGTCCGTCGTCGTGTACGGCTTGCTCGCGCAAGACGCCTTCTCCGTGGGCAGCCCCAACCGTGCGTTCTGGTCGATCGCCATCGAAGCCCAGCTCTACGTCCTGCTGCCGCTGCTACTGCTGCTCGTCCGGCGGGTGAGTGCCTGCGCGATGGCGGGGCTGGTGGCCGCCATCGTCGTGACCATCGGCCTGCTGGGGCCGCATATCCCGCTGATGGACAACGCCGTGGTCAAGTTCACCCCCGACCTCGCGGTGCTGTTCGCCGTCGGCCTGCTGGCCGCCGGGATCGTCACCGCCGGCGAGCGCACCCGATCCCGGCCCTGGGCCGGTTACACACTGGCTTCCTCGGTGCCGGTCATCGCGTTGATGGTGGTCAAGGGCTCCACCTGGTCGAGCCTCAATCTGTTCTGGCTCGATCTGGCCTGGGCTCCAGCGGTCGGCTGCTTGCTCGCCGCGATCGCCACCTCGCGCCCGCGGCCCGTCGTCCGTGTCCTTGACAGCCTCCTGCCGCGGAGCCTCGGGTCCTGTTCCTACAGCCTCTACCTGACGCACATGCCCATCGTCATCGCCGTGTCGTACGGCCTGGTGCTGGGCCGGGTCGCTACCGGGACGCCGGCATTCTTCGTGCTGGCCGCGATCCTGCTGCCCGTGACCGTGTGCTTCGCCCGTCTGTTCGCCGTTGCGTTCGAGCTTCCGTTCCAGCGGCACCGCGGGTGGATCGCGCTGCGGCAGGCGATGCTGGCCCGGCTGTGCCAGTTGCGGCGAACCGGGCAGGCCGTCGCCGCCGGGCGCTGGCGGAGCGCTAGCCGGGCGAGCGGCCCGCGAAATCAAGCTGGTGGGCGACATAGACCAGCTCGCCCGCGGCCAGTTGCCGGCCGCGCACGGCCAGCCAGCCGGCCACGTCCGCCGGTGCCACCCGGTCGTGGCGATTCCGCAATGCGTCCCGGATCGTGTTAAGGATGCTGCGCAGGAAGTAAGCCTCGTCGGCCGGGTAGTTCCCGTCCGGGGCCGGGTGCACGACCCAGTCCGACGACCCCGCCGCCAGCGCGGGCGCGCCGGCAGCCCGCAGCTGGTGAAACAGGCGGCGGCCGGTGCGGCTTTCCCCGGCCGGGCGGCCGTGGCGAGAGCGCTCATCCATGTCGCGGTGGTAGGCCTGCATGACCTGGTCGTCGAGGGGGTGGGCGGGAACGAAAGTGCTCTCGCCGTCGTAGTTGATCGTGAACCAGTAGCCGCCGCCGGGAACCAGCAGCCGCAGCAGTCCGGGCAGCACGGCCGGCACGTCCACCAGGTCCAGGACGGCGTTGGCGATCAGCACATCGGCCCGCGCCCCGTGAGCGGCCGCCAGGTAGCTGCCGAGCTCGGCGTGCACCAGGCGCACCCGCAGATCACCCACCTGCAGCCCATCCGGCAGCAGGTCGCTGCGCAGGCCCCGCGTGGCAGCCCAATCGTGCAGCCACCGGCGAGCACAATCCAGCAGCTGCCGATCCGCATCCAGCAGGGTGTACTGGCCGGCGCCGACCGCGCCCCAGTCAATCAGACGGGCCGCCATTGTCCCCAGGCCGGCGCCGACCTCCAGCACCTGCACCGCCCCCGCGGGCATCAGGCGGCGGAACTCGGTCAGCACATGCCGGTTAAGAGCCCGGTCATCCACGGTCGTCTTCGCGGCCAGGTAGCGGGCATAGCCGGAGGTCATCGGGGCTTCATCGGAGCAAGTCATTGCTTCTGGGCTACCAGCGCGAACTTGCGCACCCGGCCGCTGCCAAGCCAGTCACTCCACAGCTGATGGGCTCTGATCAGCTCGGCTGCGGCCTGCGCCCCGATCTGGCCGGCGATCCGGGGTGAACCGGCTCGATAACAGTGAAGCAGCGCCGTCGCTATCGCGTGATGGGAGGAGCTGTACTCCTGCCGCCAGCTGACGGTCAGCCCCGCCTTGCGCAGCACGCCCGTCATTTCTGCCAGCCCGATGGGCCAGACTGTATCGGCGGCGGGCATCCGCGCCCGCTCCTGCCGGGTGAGCGGCCGGCCTTCCTCGACCGTGAATGCGAACCGCCCGCCCGGCTCCAGTCCCCGCGCTACCTCAGCCACCAGGGCATCCTTGTCGGGGAAGGCCAGCATCGTCTCCAGCAGGAGCACCACCTCGAAGCGGCCCGCGGGCAGAGGCGGGAGGCGGGCTTGCTCGAAGCGGCATGGGAGATCCCCGGCCAGCTCCTGGGCGGTGGCCAGAGCGCTGGCGGAGTAATCGACACCCAGGTAGTGGCATCCCGACTCCGCCGTGATCATCCGGCCGGGACCGGCCACCCCGCAGCACAGGTCGAGCACTGAGACGCCCGGGCCGACCCGGGCCTGGTGAGCCAGCGTCCGGATCTCGCCCGCCCGCATGAAACTCTCCTGGCCGACATACTCGCCCGCGGGGAAGGCGGTCGCCCGGGCCCCCGCTAGCGCCGCCATGTCGGGCGGACGCCGATCGTGTTCGGCCGAACCGCGGCCGCTGCTGCTACGTACCACCATGTGTCAGGTAGGACGGATCGGCGGCGGGTATGGTTCAGCTCGGCCGCGGGGTGGAGGCTGGCCCGGTGCGGCAGGCGCTCTGGAGGGCCGGAACATCGTGCGGGTCCACGTCGTAGTCCCCGAGGGGTTCGACAATCCCGGCCAGCCTAGCGGCGGCAACATCTATGACCGGCGCGTCTGCGCCGGACTGGCAGAGGCCGGATGGGATGTGCTGGTCACTACCGTCGGCGGGGCGTGGCCTGTACCCGGCTCGGGTGCCTGCGCCGACCTTGCCCGCATAGTCTCCGTCATCCCCGACGGGGAAAGCGTCCTGATCGACGGCCTCATCGCCTCGCCCGCCGCCGGGCAGCTACAGCCACACACCGGCCGGATACGAATGACAGTTCTGCTGCACATGCCACTGGCCACCGCCCTCGACACACATCATGACGCCAGCGCGGAGTGCTCCGAACGGGTTGTGCTCCGCGCGGCCAGCGGCGTGGTCGTTACCAGCGAATGGACCCGCCAGCAGGTACTCACCCGATACGCGATCCCGGCCCACCGCGTGCACGTCGCCCGGCCTGGCGCCGATCGGGTCGCTGCCCCGGCCCGGCCCGTCCGTGGCCACCTGCTCTGCGTAGGAGCCCTCGGCCGCCACAAGGGGCAGGACCTCCTCATCGAGGCTCTCGCCGGCCTCGCTGACCTGGACTGGCATTGCGTGCTGGCCGGACCGCTCGACCGCGATCGGGACTTTGTCGAGCAACTGCAGACCCGTATCACGCGCCTCGGCTATGACCACCGGGTCCGGCTCGCCGGCGTCCTCACCGGCGCGGCGCTCAGCCACGCGTACATCACCGCCGACCTGCTCGTCGCGCCGTCCCGTTCGGAGACCTACGGCATGAGCGTTACCGAAGCACTCGCCCACGGCCTGCCCGTCGTCGCCGCCGCCGTGGGCGGGCTGCCAGAAGCGCTCGGCTCCACCGCCGACGGCACAAGGCCCGGCCAGTTGGTTCCCTCCGGAGATCCGGCTGCCCTGGCCGCCGCGCTGGGAGACTGGCTGGGTGACGAGCGCCTCCGGGAGCGGCTACGGGCCGCCGCGCGACGGCGGCGGCCGACCCTGCGTGGCTGGGAGCAGACCACACAAGCGGTAGCGAAGGCGCTGACCGCCGAGATGGCGTAAGCCGTGCGGTGGCAGCCGCGGGCTCGCGCGGCCTCACATCCGGGCTCTCAGCACGTCCACCTCGCAGCCGGGCGCGAACGGGTCGAAGCCGTGCTCGACCAGCCAGCGGACCCCCAGCAGGCTTCGCCACCCAGACCACCGATCATCGGCCCGCAGCCGGGCCTGGTAGAGGTCCACGCCGCGCACGATACGGGTCGTGTCCTGCCACGGCGTCAGATCATCCAGAGCGATGGTGTTGGAAGGCTCAGGCCTTGATGGTCAGTTGACGGCGGTGGAAGTCGTAGTGCTGGGTGGGGTAGCGGTAGAGGTCGGCGAGGGTCATGTAGTCCTTGAAAAAGGGATCCCACCGGGCCGGGTAATGCATGCCGCGCGCGAGTTCGGCTGCGGTTTCCCTGCTGAGGTGGCGTTGCAGCGATGCGATGACGCGGTCAAACTTGGCTCCCATGCGCTGGTGCCCGTAGACGTGGACGGCCGCGCAGGGCCCGAGATAGTTGATGACGTGGAATGGCCGAGCGGTGGCGTTCAGCAGGCGGGCGTAGGTTCGGTTAGCGCTGCTGGGCAGCCGCCCGAACATGCGTACAAGGCCCAGCAGCGCCAGCGCGATCATGTACCCGAACAGCATGTGGAACAGCAACTGCTCATTGTTCCACCGGGTCCCGTCTGTTGGCATTGTCAGGTCGGTCTTCGTAGCAGTGCTGAGAAGGTGATGGAAGTCCGTCCGGGCACGCTCCAGTTCGTCGTGCACGAGCTGCCGATCCCAATCCTGGGCCGCGGTCATGAGAACTCCTGTCAGCCAGGGCCGGTCAGCCCGCTCCTGTCATCGTGCCAGGCCAGCCGGGCGCGGCCGTCAGCTCGGCGAGCAGTTGCCGGACCCGCCGGGAGATGTCATCGCGGATTGGCCGGACGGCTTCCAGGGCGAGTCCTGCCGGGTCGGGGAGGTCCCAGTCGAGGTATCGCTTGCCGGGGTAGATGGGGCAGGCGTCACCGCAGCCCATGGTGATCACTACATCGGCGGCCTGCACCTTGCAGCACCTCGGGGATGCCGGCCATGGCTGTGAGGGTGCCGTCGGTGGTGAGCCGGGTCGCCGCGATACCAGACCCGGCCACGACCGCAACCAGCAGGCCGGTGCCGGTGAACTCGGCCAGCAGCCGCCCGCCCGCGGCAGGATTCACGCCGTGGCGGGCTTGATAGCCCGGATGATCGCCGAGTGCATTCCCGGGGCCGCCTCGTTCGTGAAGGTCACCGACGCGTCGGTGAACCCGGCCGCAGCGAGGCCAGCCAGGTATTCCGCACGGGACAGGGCACCGGCGATGCACCCCACATACTCCCCGGCCGCCGCGCGGCCGGCGGGCGACATGTGATCCTCGGCCACGACATCGGTGATGCCGATCCGCCCGCCCGGGACCAGGACCCGGAACATCTCGGCGAGCACCGCGGGCTTGTCGGTGGACAGGTTGATCACGCAGTTGGAGATCACGACATCCACCGCCTGATCGGTCAGCGGCAATGCTTCGATCTCGCCCCTGCGGAACTCGACATTGGCGGCCCCGGCCTTGGCCGCGTTAGCACGGGCCAAAGTGAGCATCTCGTCGGTCATGTCCACGCCGTAGGCGAACCCGGACGGACCGACCCGGCGAGCCGACAGCAGCACGTCGATACCACCGCCCGAACCCAGGTCCAGCACGCGTTCGCCCTCATGCAAATCCGCGACCGCCAGCGGGTTGCCGCAGCCCAGGCTGGCCAGCACCGCCTCCTCGGGCAGGCCGCCGGTCTCGCTCTCGCCGTACAACTGCCCGCCGAAGCAGCTGGCTGAGTCCAGCGCCGCCGGCCCGGTGCCGCAACACGAGCCGGTGCCAGAAATCTCGACGCTCTGAGCGGTGACACCCGGCCTCGGCTCCAGCACCGCGCGGGCGGCCTCGGCGTACCGGGAGCGGACCTGCTCGCGCAGGCTCCTGGTCTCATCGGTCATGGTGACGCTCTCCTAGGCATAGATGTCTATCGATGCCAACTCTGGCGCAGAGATAGACAGATGTCAATGCCTGGCGCATACTGTTCAGGTGACCGCTTCAGCGACCGAGCAGAGCCCGGCAGCCCTGCCGCTGGCCGATGCGTGCTGCACGCCGCTGCTCCGCCAGCCCATCACCGCCAGCCAGGCAGCCGACCTGGCCAGGCTGCTCAAGGCCCTGGCTGACCCCACCCGGCTGCAACTGGTGTCCATGGTCGCGGCTCATGAAGGCGGGGAGGCCTGCGTGTGCGATCTCACCGAGCCCCTCGGCCTGACCCAGCCGACCATCTCCCACCACCTCAAGATCCTCGTCGAAGCCGGGATCTTCACCCGCGACAAGCGCGGCGTCTGGGCCTACTACGCCCTCATCCCCTCAGCCCTCGACGCGCTCTCCGCCGTCCTCAGCGCCAGCCGCTAACCCTGTGTTTTCACCCGGTAGGGGGCTGGTGCGGCGCGCCTGAAGTGGAAAGTGCTCCTGAGCTGGGAGATCGCCGTCGATCACCGCGGCCAGGTCCGCGAGCGCCGCGCGGGCGAGGCCTGCGGCACGCCTGCTGCGGGCACCGGGCCTGCTGGATCGAGGAAGCCCACGTCACCGAGCTGACCGCGTTGCTGCGCGAAGGAAGCGGCAGCGACCAGCTGGAGCGCTGGTCGGCCACGATGCGCATCTTCGCCCGCCGTGAGCGCGCCCATCCGGGCGCGAAGCGTTCCTGTTCGAGCGCGCCGACGGCTACCGCTACCAGCCGTGAGTCACCAATCTCCCCGCCACGACCGGGGGCTGGCGTGGCCAGAACGCCGGTCAGCTTGCTTCAGATCGCGCCGTCCCTGCCCGGCAGGGTGATCAGATTGCCGCCGCCATCGATAGGCGTCAGCCTGGCGGCCTCGGCAAACGGCGCCAGGTGAAACCAGTCGCGGCCATCGGAATCCTGATCTGCCAGGGGCGGTGACCGCGAACCTGCGCCAGCGGGCCGCTGGCCGAGTAGCACGGCTGTGCCGGGGTAGATCCGGTCGTCTTGCCGTCGGCCGTCGGCCGTCAGCCAGCACGCCAGGCAATCTCTCAGCAGGAAGAAAGAGACCCATGCAGCACTTCGTAGCCACCTACGGATACGTCGCCGTGTTCGTGCTCATGGTGGCGGAGTCGGCGTGCCTGCCGGTCCCCTCCGAGCTGATCATGACCTTCGCCGGCGCGCTCGCCGTCGGCGCGGCCCCTGGTACCAGCCTTAACCTCGTCGGTGTCATCGCCGCCGGGGTGGCGGGCAACGTGGCCGGCAGCTACATCGCGTGGGCGGTGGGCAGGTACGGCGGCCAGCCCGCGCTACGGCGGTGGGGACACCGGCTCTGGCTGCGCGATCACGACCTGGACCGGGCCAGCAACTGGTTCGCCCGGTACGGCCCGAGGGCGGTCCTGATCGGCCGCGTGCTGCCGGTGGTGAGGACCTTCATCTCGCTGCCCGCCGGCATCGCCGGGATGGAGCCGGTCCGGTTCGGGATCTACACGACCATCGGCTGCATCCCGTGGACCGCCGCGCTCGCCTACGCAGGCTACGCGGTCGGCTCCAACTGGCAGTCCATCGCCAGCGCATTCCGCGGCCCCACCTACGTCGTCGCCGGGCTGGTGGTGATCGGCCTCGTCGTCGCGATCTGGTGGTACGTCCGGCGGCACCGGGCCGACAGCGGCGCGGGCGACCGGCGGCCAGAGGCGGCCGGCCGGCCGCCAGATGCTAGGGCCCGCCGGTAATGCAAGGCGCGACCGCCGGAACGGCCGCATCTCATCACGGTGATGCTGGCCGGGCCGCTACCGATGCCAAGTCGGCGAGGCGCGCCGCGGTGGTGATCCACCCGGGGAAGCACGACGACATCGACGGCTTCCGGGCCACCGTCAACAACGCCATGGCCGGCCGTGGTTGGGCGCAACCGCTGTGGCTGGAGACCAGGCCAGATGACACGGGTGAGCGGCTGGCCCGTGAAGCCGTGCGGTCTGGTGTTGACCTGGTACTGGCCAGCGGCGGCGACGGGACCATAACCGCCTGCGTGGGCGGCATCGCCGGGTCGGGGTCCCGCTTGGCGTACTACCGTGCGGCACCGGGAACCTGCTCGCGCGTAACCTCTGCCTGCCGCTGTCACTGGATGAGGCACTGGCCGTGGCGCTGACCGGGTCCTGCCGGCGGCTGGACGTCGGCGCCGCCAACGGCCGGCCGTTCGTGGTCATGGCGGGGATCGGGTTCGACGCCGAGATCCTCGAAGGTGCGGAAGAGCGGCTGAAAGCCGGGTGGGCTGGGCCGCCTACGTGCTGTCCGCGCTGCCGCATCTCCGCGAACGCCCGGTCAGGATGGCGCTGCGCGTGGACG